>NZ_JCACHU010000139.1:0-93362 GCF_059504005.1 Belnapia sp.
GTCCTGCCGCAACGCATTCAGAGTACAGGAGTTCTTCATGGACGGGCTCTTAGGCACCTGGGGTCCCGCCGGTCCTGTGGCCAGGGCAGGAACCATCGGCCCGTAATCCCCCGCAACCATCGGTGTTCCGTTGTCGTTTGGTCGCCCACTGCGCAGAGCGTCGGACCTGACCGGGTCCACCGAACATTCCGGCGGGTTCGGCGCCGGTCCTCGGAGCCACCGGCGCCGATGGTCATCGAGCAGAAGGCGGCGCTGTTGGTCGACCATGTTATGAGGTCGCTGTAGGGGCAGCTCGGCATCGCTTCGATGGGTAGTTGGCCAGAAGCTCGCCGGACCGCCTACTTGGACACCTGCTCGGCGGCGGCAGGAAGTAGGACACGGCCGCCGGGTCGTAGGTCTGCGGCTGCCAAATCCGTTTAGCTCAGCCGCCCGCGCCGGGGCCTGACCCATCAGGCCAGCGCAGGCGATGCAGGACCGCCTCCAGCCCGACGCCGATCGCCAGGCCCGCGCCCACGTCGGTCAGCCAGTGCGCGAGCAGCACCAGCCGCGTCGCCGAGAGTCCCAAGGCGACGCTCCAGACGGCCGGGCGCCAGGGCGCCGAAACCCACCGGGTCAGCGCCGCTGCGATGGCGCCCAGGTGAACCGCGTGCCCAGAAGGGAAGGCGTTCCGCGGCTTGCCGGACCGCGGTACGCCGCGGCGTGGCTCGCCCACCACGCGGCGGTCCGGCCGCTCCTGGTCCACCAGCTGCTTCAGCAGATGCGGCAAGGCGGCGGACGCGGCGGTGGCGAAAGCCAGGTGGTCGGCCCGCCCGCGAGTGCCCGCGTCCCGGGTCAGCAGCCGGACGCCTATCCAGCCTAGGCCAACCATGCCCAGCAACAGCTTCTCATCCGCCGCCAAGGTGACGACCTGTGCCACGCGCTCCAGCGCGGGCGTGGCTACGCGCGCGCTGGAGCGCGCCAGCCTGAGGTCAGCCGCGGTCGGGGGGAGGGCAACCAGTCCATTTCTAGGCATGCCCGTGCTAACGGCGGAGGCGCGGCGGGCGTTCCGCCTCGGCATCCTGTGACGGTTTGGCGGCGGGAACGATGGCATCGCCCGGAGCACCCTAGCACGCGCGTCCAGTCTGGTCCGTAAGAGTGGTCCAGCACGCCCAGCTCTCAGGAGATGCGCGGTGCGCGTGACGATGGGGCGCTGTTGGGGACCAGACGTCAGTGAGTGAGATGGGCGTCGAACATCTGCATGGTGACACTGTCGTGCACGGGACGTCGCCGCCACAGGGACAGGCGCACATCTGCCTTGCCACGGCGGCCTCGGTTTCCTGAGCATTCCCCCGTATGGCAGCGTCAGTTGGCGGTGGCGGTGGCGTGGTGCGGCGTCTTCACCGTCACCATGGTGCCCTCGTCGGGTTTTGACCGCAGCGTAACCTCGGCACCGATCTGCTTTGAGAGCGAGCGGATGACCTTCGAGCCAAGCCCGCTGTCCCCAGCGTCGCCCGCAGTGCCAACACCCTGGTCCGCGACGTTGACGACAAGCATGCCGCCGACGGCAATGGCGTCCACGGTGATCTGCCCTTTGCGGTCTGGGTAGGCGTGGCGAAGCGCGTTGGTTACCAACTCGCTGACGATGAGGGCCAGCGGTATGGCGCGCTCCGCATCCAGTTTCAGGCCGCTCTCGGACCCGCAGCGCATCTCGAGCGCGGGGTTAAGCTGGCCGAGGCTGACGCAGAGGTCCCGCAGGGTGTCGCTGAAGTCGACCGTCCGCAGGTCCTTGCTCTGCTGGAGCGCCTTGTGCGACTGCGCGACCGCCTCGACGCGGCCGATGGCTTCGCCCAAAGCCTCGGCCGCTTCCGGTTCGGCAACCTGGGCGCGCTGCAGCCGCAGCAGGCTCACCACGAGTTGGAGGCTGTTCTTGATGCGGTGGTCGGCCTCGCGCACGAGCATGTCCCGCTCTGCCAGCGCCTCCCGCAGGCCGGCCTCCTGGCTCCGCAGGCGCTCTTCGACGAGGGCGCGGTCGGTGATGTCGATCAAGGTCCCGACCAAGCGGCGGCGCCCGCCGATGGAGACGACCCCGCCGCGCGACAGGATGCGCCGGTCTGGGCCGTCTGGCCGCGGCACGCGGTACTCGGCGGCGAAGGGGGCGCCGGTCGCCTCGGCGTCGCGCAGGGCTTGGCGGAGCGCGTCTTGATCATCCGCATGCACCGCCGCCTGCCACTCCTCCGCCGGGCGCTCGCGGCCATCGTCGGGGATGCCATGCAGGCCATGCGTGCTTCCGGAGGCGCGCACCCGCAGGGTGTGGAGGTCGACCTCCCATGTGCCGACATCGTCCAGGCCGAGCGCGGTGTCGAGCTTGGTCCCCGCGCTGTCGGCAGCGACGAGGGCGCCGCGCAGCCTGGACGTGATCCAGAGGATCAAGCCACTGGAGAGCAGGAACATCGCAAGGCTGACCACGTCCCCGGCCTCCATCGGCCCGAAGGCCCACCGGGGAGGCAGCCAAAGGAAGCAGGCGGCGGCGGCGCCTAGGATGACGACAGCGCTCCCGGCCGCAGCACCGCAGAACAGGCCAGCCAGCACAACGGCAGGAAACAGGGTCACGAACGGCGGGACGCCTGGAAACGGCAAGTCTATGGCACCACGTATCGAGAGAGCCGCCCCGAGGACTATCGAGGCGACGGCGTAGGCCCGACGGCTGCGGCTCCGGACGAGCCAGCGCGCCCAGGCGACGTCGGCCGGGCCGCCGCCTCCGGTGGCTCCCATCCGGTCTATGCTCGCTCCCGTCTCCCTCACCGATGTCTCCACGGCGGCCTATGTATGCCGAAGGATCTGGCCTCCACATGCGGCTTCGCCAGTTACAATACGCCAGCGGAAGCCTGAACGGCCAGTTCCGTTGCGCCGCACTTCCACCCCCTGGTGGCGCGACCCGCCGCCTGTCCTTGCGTTGGTGGTGGTTCGCCTTGTGCAAGCCCATTCTGGCCTGATCGCGGTCCTTCAGGGCAGAATGTGGCACCTTTTTTTATGCCCAGCCCAATCTTAAACCGCGACTTCCCCACTCCCGATGGACCGGGTCTATCAGGGACCGATTTGGATGCCCGACTTCGCAGGAAGGGACTGGCGATGTCGCCACTGGCGAGGTGTTTGCCTTTCCATACGGCAGTAAGGAGTATTACCAACTCTCACTGGATTACCGCATCGAATACAACTGAGGCACAGCCAAGTGGATGTCAGAAGACGACTGCATGCGCTCCAGCGTGACCTGAGACGGCAGAAACTTCACACCGTGGCCGAAGGCGTTAATCGGCCCCGGAGCATACTGTGAGATCGACTGACCGGGTTCGGCGCGACGCCTGCCGAACACGGCAGGGCAACCGAATGAGGGGCAGGTTTGCACCCTAACGCCTGCAGCGCGTTATCCCTGACGGCATCGAGGAGCGCCCCATGTCCACCTTCGACTGCAAATCAGACCTCATCGTGCATTCGACGGAGCCGTTCAACGCCGAGCCGTACCCGCAATCCTTGGTCGCCAGCTACATTACCCCGCAATCGATATTCTACGTCCGCAGCCACGGCGACATCCCGCAAATTGAGGGGGGCTCCTACCGCCTGGCGGTCAGCGGGCTGGTGAAGCGGCCGCTCGACCTGTCGATGGAGTTGCTTCGTCACGAGTTCCCCCGCCGAACCGTCACCGCCGTGATGCAGTGTGCGGGCAACCGCCGGGGTGAGTTGCTGCAGGTAGGGCAGGTGGCTGGCGACCCCTGGTCGATCGGTGCCATCGGCAATGCTCGGTGGACCGGCGTGGCACTCGCCGATGTGCTGCGGGCGGCTGGTGCCGAGGATGGCGCAAACCTGCATGTGGCCTTTGCCTGCCACGATCAGTGCGAAGGCGAAAGTGGAAGTTATCGTTATGGCGTCTCGATCCCCATGGCCAAGGCGATGTCACCCGAGGTTTTGCTGGCCTTTGAGATGAATGGCGAGGCGCTGGCGCCTGAGCACGGCTTTCCGCTACGCGCGGTGGTGCCGGGCTTTGCCGGTGTGCGTAGCGCCAAGTGGCTTTCCAGCATCACCGTACGGGACCTCCCGAGCGACGCCCCCCCGCAGGCTCACGACTACAAGCTGTTCCCGCCCGACATCCGGCAGGACACGGCGGGCAGGGCCACCGGGATCACCATCAACGAGATGCCGCTGAATGCTGCCATCGGCGAGCCTCGGGCCTTTCCCGACCTGGAGGCGGGCGCCGTTGTGCTGCGGGGCTGGGCGGTCGCGTCAGCCAGGCAGGTCGCGCGGGTCGATGTGTCGCTTAACGGTGGCCGGACCTGGCAGCAGGCGGAGCTGGAGCATGACCTGACGGCACCCTGGGGGTGGACCTTGTGGCGCCTACAGGCCGACCTGCCGCCAGGAGAGCACGAGTTGGCGGTGCGCGCCTGGGACAGTGCGGGCCAGACGCAGCCTGCCTCGCCGGACGATACTTGGAACTGGAAGGGCTACCTGAACGCTTCTTGGCACCGGCTGCGGGTCAGGGCGAGCTAGGTGGCTGGGCAGGCTGGACAACGCACGCCCCCAAGGTTGCCATCGAAGCAATCCGACGCCTAATGACTGGAGGGGTATGGGCACCTGGCCACTAAGCCCACAGGCATTGCTGGATGCAGGCTGACTTCTGCAGATAATCGGTATCGGCGGTGTCCTCGATGGTCGAGGCGATGGTGGGCTCCGCGGAGGCGTAATGCGTCGGCCGCGTTAAGTTCTATGTCCTCTGCATTCAAAGCCATCTGCTCTCAAACCCCAGCGCGGGAGCTCGGCCTGCTTTACGAATCCGCGCTTATGGCGGACGAGGACTGGATCTACTCCGCTTTAGTGGAGAGGCATTGGGTCAGGCAACGGCCAATTTCTCAAACTGTGCAGGGCTTGCAAAGTCAAGCGCGGGATGGCGGTGAATGGGGTTGTAGAAGCCATCGATGTAGCGGCCGATGGCAGCCGTGGCGTGGCCCTCCTGCGCGGCGCGCAGGATCCGAGACAGGTCGTCGTCGAGTTCCATCGGTTGCTCTTAAGGTGCTCGACACGCGCGCCGAGGCTTGCAGGGGCAGCCTCCACCAACGGCGGCACCAGCGCAAATCAAGCGCCGGGCGAGGATCCGTCCGGCCGACGCCGGGTCCGTGAGGCGGCCCGCGACGAGGGCATCGCGCGTGGGCACCCGCATGTGTTCGCGACACCGTGGCGGCGGCGATCCACGGATTTGTAGCCTCGCGCCACGTGGCTCCCGCGTGGCGCCGCGGAGGAGGACGCGGCCATGGGGACGAGGTTTTCTCCGCGGTTGCGGTCACGCCTGCGCCGAGTGGCTTGCCCGGCGGCCATGGCCCTGCCGCCAAGCCCTGGTGGCGGCGCAGCCGGTGGACCTCCGCTACCGGCTCGCGCAACCCGCCCACGCCAACGAGGATCCGGACGTCTTCGTGTCGGCGGGAGGGGCCGTGGCCCGCGATTGGAGGACGGCGGCGGGCCGCCGGGGAAACTGACCCGCCCGGCGACACCCCGGACCGAGGCAGGCAACGGCGCCGCCCAGGCTCCCGGGCCGCGGTTGGGGCGGCGCTGGATCGAGGCAAGGGCATGGAGGCGCACATGAGCGGCAAGCTGGTCACGGAAGATCTCGGGGCAGCGTGCATCAACGAGTTCGCTAGGCCACGCCTGCTCGTGGATCTCGCCTCGCGGCCCGACCTCTCAAGGCTGCGGGAGATCGTGTCCGGAGCGTGGCCGGGGAAGGAGCTCATCGCGGGCACGGTGTGAAGCTGCATCCGCTGGTCGCCCCAGCTCGGTCGGCCGATGACGCAGACGCTCGCCGAGGGGCTGAAGGTGAGGCACGGCATAAAGCAGACCTTCAAGAACGAGGTGGGCGGCAAGGTGGTCGACGTGAAGGTAAAGGCACCCCAGACCGGCGGCGCCGCGCCGCGCCGCTGACGTGGGACGGCGTCGATCCGGAAGGGAAGCTCTCGGTCTTGTTCATGACCCACGGCCGTTCCAGGGTGCCGAGCGCCATCTTGGGTCCCGTCGAAAACGCCAACAAGTTCGCGTTCGAGTTAGCGCCGGGCATCGAGTGGACCGGCCCGGACAAGTTCGCTATGGCGCGTCAGCTGGTCTTTGTCCCGGCGGAGGCAACCGTCATCCTTGAGAACGACGTCGCCATCCTGGATGTGGAGATCGGCGCGCAGCGGCTTGGCGGCTAAGGCCGGACGGGCCTCGCACCCGGCCGCGGGTCCAGCGGGGTGGCCAGCGCGGCCCCGGGTGGCCAGCCGACCCTCGTGCCGACGCGCGGGCGCGCGTCAGCGGAGGGCTGGCATGTCGACGAGGGCGACCGCGGACATCACGGGCGCGACGAAAGCCGCCAGCACACCGACAGCCGCCCATTTGGCCACTTTCCAAATGCCAAACCCCCGCGGAGCCGGGGGAGGCTGGCACGGTCCCTCTCCACGGCCAGGGCCACCGGGCGGAACCTGCCGCTCCTGGGAGCCGAGGTTCCGACCCGGCTCGCCCGCGCGGCCGGTCACGGCTTCCGGCGCTCGCTCCGGGCCTGGGACCGCAAATTGAACCTGGGGCCATGGCGACGGAGGCGATGGGGAAGGTGTCGGCCATCGAGCCCAACGTGCTCGACGCCATCCTCGCCGCGGGCGGGTGGAGCGTGAAGGCCGACAACAACGGCGGCGACGAGCGCCTGCCGGAGGAGCTGGTCCGCCGCCTGGTCGGCGGGGCTGGCCAGGGGTCGCCGACGCAGGAGTTCATGGAGCGCTGCGGCCTGCTGACGCTGACCCTGTCGGTCGCCGAATGGTGCGTCGCCTGGACGTCGGCCGGGGTGCCGCCGGATCCGGCGGATCAGGGGTGGAAGAGGCCGCCCAGCATCCGGGCCGGGAAGCACCTCATGAGCTACGCCCTCGGCGGCATCGGCCTGCCGCACATGGACGTCGGCGGCGCGGTGCGCTTCTTCCGGGCGGTCTCGGAGCGCGTCCCGGCGGCGAAGGCGGTTCTCGCCCGGCTTTCCCCCGGGCTTCCACTACGACACCGTCCGCGCCCGGGGCGGGACCTGCGCCGCGCACTTGGAGCAGGCGGTCATCATGGCCGACCTCGACGGCGTGCCCTTCAGGCATGGCGCCGCGGCGCTCGCCGCATCCGACTACTGCTCGCGCTTCAACGCGGCGGGCGCGCTCGACGCCGAGGCGTGGCAACGGCTCAGGCACTGGTGCCGGGTCGGCCTGCGCCGCCGGGACATCCAGGAGTGGGTGATGCTGGACTGGCTGAACGGCACCTTCGCCGAGGCGGTCAACGCGGTCCTCGCTCGCCCCAGCGGCACGCTGCGGGAGGCGACGGTCGTGGCCCGCATCCTGAACTCGTCGAGGGGTGCCATGAACGAGGCGCTGCGGGCGGCCGGGGACGAGACGGACCCGGAGCGGCGCATCGGGGCGGAGCTCGACGAATACGCCAAGGGCAGCGAGACCCGCGCTGGGCGCCGCGGCGTCATGCAGCGGCTGAAGACGGTCATGGCGGCCGTCTGAGGCGAGGCTCCAGGCCGGGCGGGGGCGCGCTGCCCCGCGCGTGCGGCATTCGCGCCGAACGGCGAGCCCACGCCAAGGTGAAGCGCCGGGTGTATGAACCTGAATATACTTCCCGCCTGACGGCGCCGAGTACTTCACTACAAGAACAACCGACCGTGTCGCCCGTCGGGAGGACCCAAGGAATGGCCAAGACATTGCCACGCCTGGTGCTTGGCACCGGGGCGGCGGACGCGCTGTTCGGCGGCGACGGCGAAGATGTCGTCCGTGGCCTGGGCGGGGACGACACCCTGGACGGCGGCGGCGCGAGCGATTTCGTCTCCGGGGGAGCCGGTGCGGACCAGCTTCGAGGCGGCGACGGCGACGATCTGGTTTCCGGCGGCGCGGGGAACGACACGGTCACCGGCGACAGGGACAACCGCGACACCTTCCCCGACCTCGAGCCCGGCACCGGCAACGACGTCCTGTTCGGCGACGCAGGGGACGATCTCGTCCTCGGAGGGCGCGGGAACGACTTCCTGTCGGGCGGCTCGGGAGACGACAACCTCCTTGGCGGGTCCGGCAACGACACGGTCTCGGGCGGCGCGGGCAACGACACCATCTACGGGGGCCGCCCGGCGATCGTCTTCGTCGACGGGGCCGAGCCCGAGGACGAGCCGGACGTGCTCCTGGGCGGCGCTGGCGACGACGACATCCGCGGCGGCCGGGGCGACGACGTCCTGCGGGGCGGGAGCGGCGCCGACGCGCTCGGGGGAGGTTTCGGAGTCGACACGCTCTGCGGCGGCCCGGGCTCGGACACCTTCGCGTTCGGGACGCGCGAGACCAACTTCTTCCAGAGCAGCCGGGGCGTCGTGGACACCGGCCTCGGCGAGGCCGCCGACGTCATCCAGGACTTCCAGCAGGGACAGGACAGGATTGACCTCTCGGAGCTGAACAGCTTCTCGTTCCGCTTCATCGCCATCGGCGACTTCGCTTACGAGTTCGTTGGCCGGGCCGCGTTCTCGGGCGACGCGCCGGAGGCGCGCTACGACATCGTGGACGGCCGGACCGTCGTCCAGCTGGACGGCGTCGCCCCCCTGGTGGTGTCGCTGCCCCAGCCCGGCAGCCCGGGAACCGTCGAGGTGCCGACGGACGGCGTCGCCGACGCCGAGATCGTCCTGGACGGGGTCTTCCAGCTCACGGAGGGTGACTTCATCCTGTAGCGCTGGCTGCGCCCGGGGCCGTCTCTCCCCACCGAGACCCCTCGGGTCCGCCCGCGTAGGATCCTTAGCTACCGCATCCAGATTGCTCCGGCGAGAACCACTTGCCCTTAAGCCTCGGTAGCGCCCGCAAGTGAGCTGCGCCCCTGAACTGGATCCGGGATTGGTGAGAGAGTTGGCCTCCTGAGGGAGGTCAGGGTGCCAGGGAAGCGTTTGAAGCCGGAACAGATCATTGGGGTGTTGCGGTAGGCCGAGGTGGAGCTGGCGCAGGGCCGGACGGTGGGGGAGGTTTGCCCCGGGCTGGGGGTATCGGAGGCAAGTTTCTACCGCTGGCGGCCCTCGCCTTTGGCTTGGCCGTCGTAGCCGTCTTCGGCATCCAGCTGGCCGCCAGAGAGCGGGACGTCACCGCGGCCGGACCCGCACGCTCCCGGCAGGCGGAGCTGGCTGCGCCCCGAATGGCAGCCATCGTGGCGGGGGTGAGGGAGGCTGGCGTGCCGCGCACGCCGCCGCAGACCGCCACCCGGGAGGCTTCGAGCCTGTCGCCCCGCGAACCCGGCCGCGACCACCACGATGCAAGGAATGCCGTGACCGACATGGACCGGCCGTCGGAGAGCCTCGTTGATGCGGAGACCTCCCTGCGCACCGGGGGCGAAGAAACACAGTGGACGGACGTTCAATCGCCGCCGACCTGCTTACCCATTGCGGCTGCGCGCGGGGCGGCCCAGAGCCACCATTGCCGCAGGTGCCAGCGCCACAAGGCGCCGAGCCGCAAGCGCCGCAGTGGTCGACGAATGGCCCGGCTTTGGTCGGACTCTCGGTGCCGCCGGTCGCGGCCCGTGCCGCGACTGCTCCACCAGGCCGAGCGGCGCCGGTATCAGACCTCCCTCCGATTGCGGAACCGGTTCGTGAACCCGCGCTGGAGGCGGCAAGCCTTGTTCAGAACCGGATGGGGATGGCGGACAGGGTGTCCGTCGTGGCGTCGGCACCCGCGTCCTTCCGGGTCTTCACCCATCAGTCCATGAACGCGAGGGGCGATGCAGCGGAAGCGTTGGTGCGTCGGCTCGGGCGCTAGGGCGTGTCCGTGGCGGGCATCAGGTCGGTCCGAGCCGCCCCTTCCGCACCCGAAATCCGCTACTTCCACAAAGCCAACAGGGCGGCAGCCATGGACTTGGCCCGGCAACCGGTGGGTCCAGCTTGGCACGTGCGGGATTTCCTGTCTTACGCGAAGCCTCCCCGACCTGGAACGCTGGAGATCTGGCTGCCGAACGGCATGGCCTTCGGTACGAATTGAAGGTGGCGCCTCCTCCTGCGGCCTCGAGGGGCATGTCTGGAAACGAGCCAGGCTTCGTGGAAGAGCGGCCCCGAAATCCTCGGCAACCCGCGCCGTCACCGCGCAAAGCCGCGTCACAGTTCTTGGCGGGCTCCCGTCACAGGCCGACAGACGAGAGTAGTACCCCAGAAGCTCCGGGGAGCGGTTTTGGCCAGGGCGCCTCCCGCCATCGTCCCGAGCGCGATCTGTAGTGAAGTTCCGCGCGATCCGTAGAGGAAGAGGCCGTAGCATTCTGAAGCCAGACGGCAATTCGGCTCCGAATTCTTGAAGATTCCAGAGAGCTTTTCGCGAACGGTTCCCGACTAGCTACGCCGGGTTAGCCAGTTGAGGCATCCGCGCCATACCGGCCGAGCCATGGCTCCAGCCGGGTTCGGCCAAGCCCCCGGCGGCACCTCGGCCCGACGCGTTCCGGTCGGGGTCTTCGCGGGGAGCGAGGCCGGGTTGCCGGGCCTCCCGACCGCCTTATGCCTGCAACTCGATCAGCCGCTCCTGCGACGGCGGCAGCGGCACCGCAGCTCCGGCATGCAGGCCCGCTTCCCGCGCCATCGCAGCGTACTCCGGCTCGGTGAACGCGTCGCCGTGCTGCGTCGTGGCTACCATCATGAAGGCGAAGCTGGCTGGGATCGGGGGCGTTGCCCGGTCCTCGTTCGGGATGAATTCGACGATGGCCGCGCGCCCGCCCGGGGCCAAGCTGTCGCGCACGCGCCGCAGCAGCGCCACGCACGTCGGGTGATCGAAGTGGTGCAGAATGTTCGCTAGCAGGACCAGATCGTAGCCGCCGCCCCAGTCCATGGCGAAGGCGTCGCCCGCCAACGTCCGGTGACGCCCGCCGACCCCGGCTCGCTCGGCGTTGCGGGCGGCCACGGCGACCACATCCGGCCAGTCAACCGCGACGACGCTAGCCTCGGGGCATGCCTGCGCCACGGAGATCCCGAACATGCCCGCGCCTGCGGCCACGTCGAGCACCCGCCGCGGCGGCGCGGGCCAAGTGGCGAGGTGGGCCGCCGTCGCCTTCGCCGCGGCGATGGTGAACGGGGTCATGCTCTCGGCAAACGTCACCCAGACGGGGTCTTCGGGGGTCGTGTTGGCCAACCCGTCCGAACCGCCGCGGCGGATGTATCCGACCGGGTCTTAGAGGAACAGTCGGAGGAGCTCTGGCCCGGCCAGGAAGCGGACGATGCTGGCCATGGAGTTCGGAGAGGCAGCGTCGATGAAGGTTCTGGCGACCGGCGCCTGGTGCCAGCGAGTGCCGGACTTCTCAAGAAAGCCGAGCACGGTCAGGTAGTCGCAGAGAATGCGCACCCCGCGAGGCGAGGCGTTGACCCGCGCGGCGATGATCTCGGCGTCGGCGCCCTTGGGTCCGATCGCCTCGAACAGGCCGATCTCGACGGCGGCCCTGATGGCCGCGGTCTTCTGGTAGCCAAGGACGGCGTCAACGAACGCCATCGGCGTGGGCGGTGGCGCGACCTCTTCAGCCATTGGTGCCTCCCGGCCCGGACGTGCTTGCTGCCCTCGGGCGCTGCCCGGATGGGCCTCCCCGGGCCGCCGCGGCCGAGCGAAGCCTAGCGGCGGCTGCGGCACCAACTCAATCACACAAGTGGCCGAACATCGGCCCGGCTGGCGGTCCCGGAGTGCCATGGCCAGTGGGTACCTCCAATTTGGCATTGACCAATAGTTCTCATCGGCTCCGCCGTCGCCGTCAGCCCGGTCGGGCCCGACCCTGGTAGATGGAGGTCAGCGGCTTCGGGCCCGGCAGGTAGCCGGTCTTCAGGTGAGCTCCAGCACCCGCCCCGAAGCGGAACGCCCGACCTGTTGGCGATAGGGCACGAGCTCCCGGTGCCGCATGGCGAGCGCCAGCAGCCGCGGCAGGACGGACCGTTCATAGGCGGGCGTGCTCGTGCTGCCTTGACCGGAATCCGGGGCCACCTTGGACGGCAACCCCGGCCGGACGAGCATCAGCTGACGATGGCGCCCCGCCCGACGGCGAGCGACTTCCGCTCCCTCGAGTAGTCGAGGCTCCAGACCCCGCCGCCCGCTGCGGCCATGTAGAGGAACACGAAGCAGTACAGGATGGCGGCGTCGCCGCCGTTCAACGCTGGGAAGAGGTTCCGCGGCGCGTGGCCGATAAAGTAGGCGAAGGCCATCTCGCCCGCGAGGACGAAGGCCACCGGTCGCGTGAACAGGCCGAGCAGCAGCAGCACGCCGCCGACAACCTCGATTACCGCCGCGAACCAGAGCAGCGAGAAGATCTCCGGTCCCATTCCGCTGGCGCGTGGCGGGAATCCGAACAGCTTCTGGGTGCCGTGCTCAAGGAAGATGAGCGCGGCGACGATGCGGAGAACGCTGAGCAGGCGGGGCGCCCATTCGGCGGCGAGGGTCTGGGTCTTCAGCAAGATGGGTTCCTGTTCGTTGCGGATGTCGTCGGCTAGGGCAGTCGAGCTTGCCTGCCTGGACCACGTTCTCTCCGAAAGCGGGCCAGAACGCCATGCGTCGCCCTTTAGCCGGGTTGCCCGCCCGGCAAACCAACCTGCCGTCGCTTCCGTAAACGTTCACCACAACGGCGAACCTGCCCCGGGGTCACCACCTCCCATCATGGCGAAGTAGCGACGAAGGCGGGTCGCCATCCAGAACGTATGCTCTAAGATCCTTTCTCGGGGGCTGCGCGCCGCCTCGATCGAAAATGGACGGCTATGGCCACCGTTAGATCCCTTGCCCGCATCGGCGCTGTCGCCTTTGTGGTCGGCGTGGTTCTGCTCCTCGTGTCCACGCTGCTGCACCCGCTCTGTGCCGACCCGGCCGACGCGCCTGCGGCCTTTGCTGAGTATGCCGCGGCCCCCCATTACGTCTGGACGCACCTCGGCCAGCTCGCAGGGTTCTGCGGCTTAAGCGCGGGCTTAGTGGCTCTCGCGGCCACGCTCGAGCCAGGATGGGCGGCCGCCTGGGGCCGCATCGGCGCGGCGGGCGCGGTGGCTAGCGTGGCGGTAGCCTCGGTGCTGCAGGCGGTGGACGGGGTGGCTCTCAAGGCCACGGTCGACCGCTGGGCGGCGGCCGAGGGTGCGGCGCACCTGCTCGCCTTCGAGGCAGCTCTCGCGCTGCGTCAGCTTGAGATTGGCCTTGCGGGCGCCTCAAGCATTCTGTCCGGCGTGACCCTGGGCACCCTCGGTCTCGCCGTCCTCCGGAGCGCCCGCTACCCAGCCTGGCTCGGGGTGGCTGGTCTCATCGATGCCCTTGGCCTGTTGATGGCGGGGGCTGCGCAGGCGTCCACGGGTTTCTCGAACGTGGCAATGGCGCTGAGCATGCTGTCGAGTTCGGTGCTCCTCGTGTGGGCGTGCCTTGCTGCATTCCTCATGTGGCGGTTGGCGGCTTCGGAGGGCGAAAGCTGAGACAAGACAGCGTGCATCACGACCGCGCCATGCTGAACCGAAAGTCGGCGAGGACGCTTTTCCCACAAGCCCGCCCGGCTGGGCAGCCCGCCACCTTGAAGCGGTATCCGAGCAGCCGCAAGGCGTTGAGCGTGACCAGCATCGTGGCGCCGGTGTCGGCCAGGACGGCGGGCCTGAGGCCGGGTCATGCCGACCACCCTCTGCAGGGGACCCTTGGGGTGATGGCCTTCACATTGGTTACGTGCCTGCTCGGCACCCTCTCATGACTGCCCAGGGCGGCCGCCAAGTCGGGCAGGGTCAGCCTGCCGTGTGCCCGCGAAACACGGAACCGGTATAGGGGATGCCGGGGTGGCCGAAACTTTGCTCCAACCCGGCTGGCGCGAGGCCATGCGTCGGGTCGATGGGATGGACCTCCATGTGATGGAGGCGGCTCTGGCGGCAGCTGAACAGGAAATCGTAAAAGCGCTTCAGTCCGCCCAAAAACCAAAGTTCACTTGAGGGGGAATGCAATGGCACGCGGCTGGTACCTGAAGTCTCGCCCAGAGGGCCTGCCGACCCTCGACAACTTCGAACAGCGGCCGCTGCCGCTTCCTCCGCTGGAGCCAGGGATGGTCAGGGTCCGGAATCTCTGGCTCTCAGTCGACCCGTACATGCGCCCCCGGATGACCGAGGCGAAGAGCTACGTCGCGCCCTATACGCTCGACGCGCCGCTGGATGGCGGTGCGGTCGGCGAGGTTGTCGAATCCAGGGCCGATGACTTCTCGCCCGGAGACCTCGTGTCGCATCGCTTCGGCTGGCGCGACGAGGCCGCGGCCCCGGCCGAGGCGTTCACGAAGCTGCCCGCGAGCGGACTGCCGCCGCAGGCCTACCTCAACACGCTCGGCATGATTGGGGCGACCGCCTACTTCGGGCTGCTCAGAGTGGCGGAGGCGAAGGCGGGTGAGACCGTATTCGTTTCCGCCGCGGCCGGAGCGGTGGGATCGACCGTCGTGCAGATTGCGAAGGTTAAGGGGATGCGTGTAATCGGGTCGGCGGGTGGCCCGGAGAAATGCGCGCTGGCCCGCGAGTTGGGTGCCGATGCGGCGATCGATTACAAATCGCCTGGTTTGCTCGCCGACAAGGTGGCAGCCGCCGCCCCGGAGGGCATCGACGTCTACTTCGAGAATGTCGGCGGCGAGCACCTCGATGCCGCGCTTGCGCAGGCCAGGGAGGGCGCTCGCTTCGCGATCTGCGGCATGATCGGCGCCTACAACAGCACCGAGCCGGTCGCGCTGCACAACCTGTTCCGCATCATCGCGGCGCGCATTCGCATCCAGGGCTTCCTCGTGAGTGATTTCCGCGACCGCTTCAGTGATTTTCAGAGGGACATGGGGCAGTGGATGGCGCAAGGGCGCATCTCCAGCCGTGAGACCGTGATGGACGGCCTCGAAGCGATGCCCATGGCGTTTCTGGCCCTGTTCTCCGGTCGCAACACGGGGAAGATGCTGGTCCGGCTGTGAGCGCGGCGGCGCCCCCGGTTCTGGGTCGGGCACCTGAGACAACGGCGCATGCGCCGCATCGATTCCCTGCGCCACGAGGAGCAGGCGGGCGGGGTCGTCCGATGCCCACCGCAGCAGGTCAGTGGCGTCGAACGGATCCTCGGAGAGAGCCCCCGCCACCGCGCGTCGGGCCTCGGCCTTCAGCTGCCGGGAGGGCGCGGCGAGCGCGGGAAGATCCTTGCCCTCCAGCCGTCTCCAGATTTCTGAGAAGAGATCGGAGGGCGTGTCTGTCATCGCATTCCAAGGAAGCTGCCGGACCGGCGCCGGAGGGCGGCAATCCGAGCTTGGGACGGCGCGGCGCCCCTCGGCCCGAGCCGCTGGCAACGGCGGCCACGCCCCGATCGCCATTCGGGTCGAGGTTGCGGCCTATGTTGACGAAGACCCAGCGTGGGCGCGCGGGGTTGTTGTCAAGGACAAAGTGGCGGACGGCGGTTTTGCCGCCCGCCAGGGACCGCTTTTCGGGAAAACGGACAGCTATTTGGGGTTCCTACAGCTCTAGACGTCCAAGTTCGCCACCTTCAGCGCATTGTCGACGATGAACTCCCGTCGCGGCTCGACCACGTCGCCCATCAGCGTCGAGAAGGCCTTCTCCGCCTCCTCCACGCTGTCGACCTTCACCCGCAGCAGGGTGCGGACCGCGGGGTCGAGCGTCGTCTTCCAGAGCTGCTCCGGGTTCATCTCGCCGAGGCCCTTGAAGCGCTGGATCGTCAGCCCCTTGCGGCCCTGCTGCAGGATCCGCTCGAAGGCCGCGACCGGTCCCTGCACCGGGGCGCTCGTGCTGTCGAGCTGCAGCACCGCCTCGCCACCGCCGAATTCGCGGGCGAGGGTCTCACGCCGCTCGTCCAGCCAGCGCGCCTCGGCGCTGCGCAGCGCGGCCGGGTTCAGCGCATGCCGCTCGGTCACGCCGCGGACGATGCGGGAGAGGATGAGCCCATCCGCATCCGCCGTCGCCTTCCAGCCACGCTCGCTCGGCAGCGCCAGCGCATCGAGCCGCGCGGCCAGCACCTGCGCCGCGGCCAGCGCCCGCTCTGGCTCCAGCGTCAGCGCGCCGGCGACGGCCGCCTGCTCGACGATGTCGCTCGGCACGGTCGCGGCTAGGCGGCGCACGCGGCTCGCCATCTGGCGCAGCACCTCCATCTCCGCCCGCAGCTCCGGCCCGGCAAGCTCCCGCCCATCGGAGAGCTTGAGCGTGGCGCCGGAAAGCGCCTTCTCCAGCAGGAAGTCCTCGAGCGCGCGGTCGTCCTTCAGGTAGCGCTCGTCATTGCCGCGCTTCGCCCGGTAGAGCGGCGGCTGGGCGATGTAGAGGTGGCCGCGCTCCAGCAGTTCCGGCATCTGCCGGAAGAAGAAGGTGAGCAGCAGGGTGCGGATATGGCTGCCGTCCACGTCGGCGTCCGTCATGATGACGATGCGGTGGTAGCGCAGCTTGTCCGCGTCGAACCCGCCCTTGGCCGGCTCGCCCGGGCCGATGCCGGTGCCGAGCGCGGTGATGAGCGTGCCGATCTCGGCGGAGGACAGCATCTTGTCCATCCGCGCCCGCTCGACATTGAGGATCTTGCCCTTGAGCGGCAGGATCGCCTGATTGGCCCGGTTGCGGCCCTGCTTGGCGGAGCCGCCCGCGCTGTCGCCCTCGACGAGGAAGAGCTCGCACTTGCTCGGGTCGCGCTCCTGGCAGTCGGCGAGCTTGCCGGGCAGGGTGCTGAATTCGAGCGCGTTCTTGCGACCGACCTTGTCGCGGGCCAGCTGCGCCGCCTTCCGCGCCGCGGCCGAGAGCACGACCTGCTCGAGGACCGCCTTGGCCTCCTTCGGATGGGTCTCGAACCAGTGGGAGAGCGCGTCGGCGACGGCCACCTGCACCACCGGCTGGACCTCGGAGGAAACCAGCTTGTCCTTGGTCTGCGAACTGAACTTGGGGTCCGGCACCTTCACCGAAATGACGGCGGTCAGCCCCTCCCGCATGTCGTCGCCGATGAGCTCGACCTTCTCCTTCTTCGCCAGCTCCTCGGCATATTTCATCACCACGCGCGTCAGGGCCTGGCGGAAGCCGGCCTGGTGCGTGCCGCCGTCACGCTGCGGGATGTTGTTGGTGAAGCAGAGCGCCAGCTCGCGCGGCGAATTGTTCCACCACATCGCCAGCTCGACGCGGATGCCCTCGCTCTCCTTGCTGATGGCGGCGATCGGCGGGCGGAACAGCGGCTCCTTCCCCTGGTCGAGCCACTCGACGAAGGCAGTGAGGCCGCCGCGGAACTGGAAGAAGACCTCCTGCGCCGGGACGTGCCGGTCGTCCTTCAGGGCGATGGCGAGGCCGGAATTGAGGAAGGCGAGCTCCCGCAGCCGCCGCTCCAGCACGGCGAAGTCGTACTCGACCTTGGTGAAGGTCCCGCTTGAGGGCTTGAAGGTCACCTCGGTGCCGGTGCGCTCGGCTGAGGGCCCGATGATGCGCAGCGGCTCGGTCGTGTCGCCATGCTCGAAGCGGATGAAATGCTCGGTCCCGTTGCGCCATATCTTCACCTCCATCCATTCGGACAAGGCGTTGACCACTGCGGCGCCGACGCCGTGCAAGCCGCCGGAGACCTTGTAGGAGTTCTGGTTGAACTTGCCGCCGGCATGCAGGCGGGTCAGCACCACCTCGGCGGCGGAGACCCCCTCCTCCTCATGCATGTCGACCGGGATGCCGCGCCCGTCGTCGCGCACGGTGACGCTGCCGTCGCCGTTGAGGGTGACCTCGACGCGGGTGGCGTAGCCGGCCTGGGCCTCGTCGACGGCGTTGTCGATGATCTCGAAGGCCATGTGGTGCAGGCCCGAGCCGTCATCGGTGTCGCCGATATACATGCCGGGCCGCTTGCGGACGGCCTCGAGGCCCTTCAGGACGGTGATGGATGCGCTGTTGTAATCGGCGCCCGACACCTCGGTCGGGGTGGATTCGGCGCGCGCGGCGTCATGGTTCATGCCGGCGGCAAGCTCCTCGATTCATCGCTGTGGGGTCGATACTCTATATAGGGATTCCCGGCGCTTACGACACGGGTAAATCGCTATCCGGAACGAGTACGCCGGGCAGGGCCCGGAAGCCCTCGGCCGTGCCGCGCAGCGGGGCGAAGATGGCGGCATCCGTGCCAGTGAGGAAGGCCTGGGCCGGCAGGGCCGCCAGCGCCTCGAACAGTGCCTCCCGCCGCCGGGCATCCAGATGGGCCGCCACCTCGTCCAGCAGCAGCAGGGGGGCGAAGCCGCGGGCATCGGCGATCAGCCCGGCATGGGCCAGCACCACGGCGATCAGCAGGGCCTTCTGCTCGCCGGTGGAGCAGAGCGCGGCCGGCAACTCCTTCGGCGCATGGGTGAAGAGCAGGTCGGCCCGGTGCGGCCCCTCGAGCGTCGCCCCCGCTGCCGCATCCCGCCCGCGGCTGGCCGCCCACCCTTCCCGCAGCCCGTCCTCCACGGCCAGCGCCGGCGCCCCATCCAGCGCCGCCGCGGCCGTGCATTGCAGGTCGAGCCGGGCGGCCGGGAAGGCGCCGGTGATGCCGCCCTGCAGCGCCGCGTTCAGCCGCCCGACCAGCCCCCGCCGGGCGGCGGCGGCGGCGACGCCGTGGCGCGCCATGGCATCCTCAAGCCCCGCGAGCCAGGCCGGGTCCACCCCCCTGCCCTCGCGCCGCTCCTGGGCCAGCAGCCGGTTGCGCTGGGACATGGCGTTCTCGTAGGCGGCGACCTCGCGGGCATGGTGCGGCTCCAGCGCCCAGACCAGCCGGTCGAGGAAGCGCCGGCGGTCGCTGGCCCCGTCCTGGAACAGCCGGTCCATCTGCGGCGTCAGCCAGACCAGCGCCACCCGCTCGGCCAGTTCCGCCTGGCTGCGCACCGGGGCGCCGTCGAGGCGGAAGGTGCGCCGCTCGATCGGCCCGCCCTCCGGCGTGCCGGTGCCGATGTCGAAGTCTTGGTAGGCCGCGCTGCTGAACCGCCCGGCGACGGCCCAGGGGAGCGGCCCCTCCCCGGCCTGCCGGGCGCAATCGGCCATGCGCGCCCCGCGCAGCCCGCGCCCGGGGCCGAGCAGGCTGATGGCCTCCAGCAAATTGGTCTTGCCGACCCCGTTCTCGCCGGAGACGATGACGATACGATATCGGAAAGAAACGGTCAGAGCCGGATAGGTGCGAAAATCCCGCAGCATCAGCCGGGTCAGCAGCAGGGCGGGCGGCGGCGCCGTCATGGCGCGCCGCCCGCGCCGGGCTCAGGTTTCCTCGTCGCGATCGCCTTCGACCTCGATCTCCTCGCCGATCGCATCGGCCTCGTCATCGAGCTCCTCGGCGTCCTCGACCGTCTCATCGGCCTCGACATCCTCCAGCTCGACATCCTCGGCATCGGCATCCGGCACGACGGCCCGCTTCTTGAGCTTGTCGTCCACCGGCAGGCTGCCCGCGGCGCGGCGGAGGCGCGGCTGCTCGGCCGGCTGCTCCGTGCCGCATTTCGGGCAGATGGCCGGTGCTCGGGTCAGGTCGTAGAACTTCGTGCCGCACGCGACGCAAACACGTTTGAGGCCCAGTTCGGGCTTGGCCATGGGGAAAGCCTCGTGAGGATCTGGCCGCCGGCACGCAGTGTTGGTGTGGCGGCTGCGCGCCGGCGGCTGAAAACGGGTCACGCGCATTGCCACGCGGGGCCGGGCCATGTCAAACGGCCGGGGCCATGTCCCATGACCTCCCTCCGCGGCCGCTCCGCGCCGGCGCCCCTCCGGCGCCGCTCTCCGGCACCCATCGCGTGCCGGGAGACAAGTCGATCAGCCATCGCGCGCTGATGTTTGGCGCCCTCGCCATCGGCACGACCGAGATCGAGGGGTTGTTGGAGGGCGAGGACGTGCTCCGCACCGCAGCCGCCATGCGGGCCCTGGGCGCGACGGTCGAGCAGCGCGGCCCCGGTGCCTGGCGCGTCGCCGGGCGGGGCATCGGCGGCCTGGTGGAGCCGGCCAATGTACTCGACATGGGCAATAGCGGCACCGCGGCCAGGCTGCTCTGCGGCCTGCTCGCCGGCCACTCCATTTTCTCCGTGATGACAGGCGATGCCTCGCTCCGCCGCCGCCCGATGCTGCGGGTGACCGACCCGCTCTCGGCCACGGGGGCGAGCTTCTGGACGCGGGAGGGCGGCCGCCTGCCGCTGGCCGTCCGCGGCGCCGCCGACCCGCTGCCGCTCGACTACCGCCTGCCCGTCGCTTCGGCCCAGGTGAAGTCGGCCTGCCTGCTCGCCGGCCTCTGCGCCCGCGGCACCACCCGCGTGGTGGAGCCGGAGCCGACCCGCGACCACACGGAGAACATGCTCCGTCATTTCGGCGCGACCGTCCGGGTGGAGGATACCGCCGAAGGCCGGGTGATCGAGCTCGAAGGCCAGCCGGAGCTGCGCGCCGCCCCCATCCTCGTCCCCGGCGACCCCTCCTCCGCCGCCTTCCTGCTGGTCGCGGCGCTCCTGGTTCCCGGCTCGCAGGTGACGATCGCCAATGTCGGCCTCAACCCGCTGCGGACCGGCCTCTTCGCCACGCTCCGTGAGATGGGCGCCGAGCTGCGCATCGAGAATGCGAGGGTCGAGGGCGGCGAGCCGGTCGGCGACCTGGTTGCCACCCATGGCCCGCTCCGGGCCGTTGAGGTGCCGCCGGGGCGTGCCCCCTCGATGATCGACGAGTATCCGGTCCTGGCCGTCGCCGCCGCCGCCGCCACGGGCACCAGCCGCATGCGCGGCCTCGCCGAGCTGCGGGTGAAGGAGAGCGACCGCCTCGCCGCCACCGCCGCGATGCTCGCCGCCAACGGCATCGCCGCCCGCATCGAGGGCGATGATTTGCTGGTCGAGGGGACCGGCGGCGCCATCCCCGGCGGCGGCTTGGTCGCCACCCATATGGACCATCGCCTGGCGATGAGCGCCCTGGTCATGGGCCTCGCCGCCCGCGCCCCCGTTGCGGTGGACGATGCCGGCTTCATCGAGACCAGCTTCCCCGGCTTCGCCGCGCTGATGAACCGCGCCGCCGGCGGCGAGGCGATCCGCCCCGCATGAGCCTCGTCATCGCCGTCGACGGGCCGGCCGCCGCCGGCAAGGGGACCCTCGCCCGCCGCCTCGCCGCCGCGCTCGGCCTGCCCTATCTCGATACCGGCCTGCTCTACCGCGCGACCGGCCGCCGCGTGCTCGACCGCGAGGCCGACCCGCATGACGCCGCCATCGCCGCCGCCGAGGCCACCGCCCTCCGCCCGGAGGACCTGGACCGTACCGATCTCCGCGGCCCGGCCGCCGACATGGCCGCCAGCACCGTCGCCGCCATCCCCGCCGTCCGCGCCGCCCTGCTCGACTGGCAGCGCGAGTTCGGCCGCCGCCACGGCGCGGTGATGGACGGGCGCGACATCGGCACCGTCGTCTTCCCCGAGGCGCCGGTGAAGCTCTTCGTCACCGCGAGCCCGGAGGAGCGCGCCCGCCGCCGCTGGCTGGAGCTGCAAGCCCGCGGCGTCGCGGCCGACCAGGCCCAGGTCGCCGCCGAGATCCTCGCCCGCGATGCGCAGGACTCCAACCGCCCCGTCGCCCCGCTCCGCCCCGCCGAGGATGCCCTCATACTCGACACCACGACGCTTGATGCCGAGGCGGCTTTCACCCGAGCATTGGCTATGGTGCGAGACCGGCTGAATCTTCTTGACGTCCGCGAGCTGAAAGCCTAGCCAAATCCGCCCGCGCGCTTGGAAAGGCCGCGGTGCCTGTGGCTGAGGGATTACCATCACGGTAACGTGGGGTGTCCGCCATCCAGGGCCGGGACCGGGCGGGCCGATACGCTGCCCAAGGCACAGGGTCGAACGCGCCTCCATCCGCCCGACAGGGACGGCCCGGCGCCCGATCAAGCCGTGCCCGGCGGATCGCCGGGGGCGCAGGACCACAGCCCGCCTCTCGCGGGCAGTTCGGGACAGACAGACCGCATGGCATCCGCCACAACCCTCGCGCCGGGCGCGGGGATCGAAGACTTTGCCGCAATGCTCGACGAGACCCTGGGCCCCGATACCGGCTTCGCCGGCTCGGTCGTCTCCGGCCGCGTCATCCGCATCGATGACGACTTCGCCGTCGTCGATGTCGGGCTGAAGAGCGAGGGGCGCGTCCCCCTCAAGGAATTCGCCCCGCAGGGGCAGAAGCCGGAAGTGCAGGCCGGCGACGTGGTCGAGCTCTTCGTCGAGCGCTACGAGGACCGCGACGGCTCCATCGTGCTCTCGCGCGAGAAGGCACGGCGCGAGGAGGCCTGGACCAACCTCGAGAAGGCCTACCAGGCCAACCAGCGCGTCAACGGCGTGATCTTCGGGCGCGTCAAGGGCGGCTTCACCGTCGATCTCGGTGGCGCCGTGGCCTTCCTCCCCGGCTCTCAGGTCGATATCCGCCCGGTGCGCGATGTCGGGCCGCTGATGGGCAGCCCGCAGCCCTTCCAGATCCTCAAGATGGACCGCGCCCGCGGCAACATCGTGGTCAGCCGCCGCGCTGTCCTTGAGGAGACCCGTGCGGAGCAGCGCTCGGAGCTGATCCAGGGCCTAAAGGAGGGCATGATCCTCGACGGCGTGGTCAAGAACATCACCGACTACGGTGCGTTCGTGGACCTCGGCGGCGTCGACGGCCTGCTGCACGTCACCGACATCGCCTGGCGCCGGATCAACCACCCGTCCGAGGCGCTGACCATCGGCCAGCCGGTGAAGGTGCAGGTCATCCGCTTCAACAGCGAGACCCAGCGCATCAGCCTCGGCATGAAGCAGCTGATGTCCGACCCGTGGGATGGCGTCGCCATCAAGTACCCGGTGAACGCCAAGTTCAGCGGCCGCGTGACGAACATCACCGACTACGGCGCCTTCGTGGAGCTGGAGCCGGGCGTCGAGGGCCTCGTGCATGTCAGCGAGATGTCCTGGACCAAGAAGAACGTCCATCCGGGCAAGATTGTCGCCACCTCCCAGGAAGTGGACGTGCTGATCCTCGACGTGGACGAGCCGAAGCGCCGCATCTCGCTCGGCCTGAAGCAGGCCCAGGGCAACCCGTGGGAGCTCTTCCTCGAGGCCCATCCGCCGGGCTCCGTGGTCGAGGGCGAGATCCGCAACATCACCGAGTTCGGCCTGTTCATCGGCATCGGCCCGGAGATCGACGGCATGGTCCACATGTCCGACCTCTCCTGGGAGGAGGCCGGCGAGGCGGCGATGGCCAAGTTCGAGAAGGGCCAGGTTATCAAGGCCAAGGTGCTCGACGTGGATGTCGAGAAGGAGCGCATCTCCCTCGGCGTGAAGCAGCTCGAGGCCGACCCGGCCGCGGAAGTGCTCGACAAGGTCCGCAAGGGCGATGTCGTCACCTGCGTGGTCACCCAGGTGCAGGCCAACGGCATCGAGGTCCGGGTCGAGGACGTCCTCACCGGCTTCATCCGCCGCGCCGAGCTGGCGCGTGACCGCGGCGACCAGCGCCCCGACAAGTTCGCCGTGGGCGAGAAGGTCGATGCCAAGGTCACCGCCGTGGACCGCGCCGCCCGCCGCCTGGCCCTGACCATCAAGGGCAAGGAGATCGAGGAGGAGCGCGAGGCGATGAAGGAGTACGGCTCCACCGACAGCGGCGCCTCGCTCGGCGACATCCTCGGCGCGGCCATCCGCCGCCGCCGCGAGATGGCCGGCGAGGAGTAGGATCCGGCCTGCCGCAAGGCGGGAGGACGAGACAGGCCGGCGGGGAAAACCTCGCCGGCCTTTTTCATGTTGCAGCGAAGGGTTCGGCGACTCCACACGGATGTGATGGCAGCTTCCCGATTTCGCTAACGGGCCGCCAAGGGCAAGGATTACGGATTCCCCCTAGCGGCGGCGCCAGGACGCTGCGCCCGGCCGCCAAGCAAGAAGGGAGGAAGACATGTCCCGTCGCCTCGCTGCACGCCTTGCCCTGCTGAGCGGCATCGCCCTTGCGCCCCTGTCGGCGGCCGCCCAGCAGCACGACCACAGCCATGCCGGCACCCCGCCCGCGCCGGCGACGCTGGGCGAGATGGATTTCCCGATCAGCTGCGCGCCGGCGGTCCAGGCCGGCTTCAACGAAGCGATGAAGCTGCAGCACTCCTTCTGGTACCAGGCCGCCCGGCAGGGCTTCGACCAGGTGCTGCGCCAGGACCCGGATTGCGCCATCGCCCGTTGGGGCCGCGCCCTCACCCTGCTGAACAATCCCTTCACCCCGCCGGTCGCGGCCAATCTGCGGGAAGGCCGCGAGGGGCTGGAACAGGCGCAGCGCATCGGCACGCAATCCGAGCGCGAGGCCGGCCTCATCGCCGCCCTGATGCAGCTTTTCGCCGGCGATGACGGCCCCGGCCACCGGGCCCGCATCGGCCAGTACGAGCAGGCCATGGCGCAGCTGCACGAGCGCTTCCCGGACGACCCCGAGGTGGCGATCCAGTATGCGCTCGCGCTGGACATGGCGGCGCCGCCGACCGACAAGACCTATGCCCGCCAGCTCCGGGCCGCGGCCATCCTGGAGCGGGAGGCCGCCCGGCAGCCGAATCATCCCGGCGTGGTGCACTACCTGATCCACACCTACGACACGCCGGCCCTGGCCAGCCGCGGCGTCGCCGCGGCGGAGCGCTATGCCGCGCTGGCCGCGGATGCGCCGCATGCGCTGCACATGCCGTCCCACATCTTCACCCGGGTCGGCCGCTGGGAGGACTCGATCGAGACCAATCGCCGCTCCGCCCAGACGGCCCGAGCGCGGGAGGAGACCTTCGACGAGATCCACGCCATGGACTACATGGTCTATGGCTACCTCCAGACCGGCCAGCCCGGCGCGGCGCAGCGCGTGGTGGCGGAGCTGCGCCGCCTCGACCACTGGATGCCGGACCGGCCGATCGGCGGCTTCGCGCTGACCGCCATGCCGGCCCGGTTGGCCCTGGAGCGGGGCGACTGGGAGGGCGCGGCCAGGCTCGGCACGCGCCGCTTCGGCGTGCCCTATGTCGATTCCATCACGCATTTCGCCCGCGCCTTCGGCGCCGCCCGCGCCGGCCGGCCGGATGACGCGACGGCGGATGTCGAGGCCCTGAGGGCCGCCGCCGCCGCCCTGCAGGGCCGCGACGCCTATTGGCAGGAACAGGTAGACATCCACCGCGTCGCCGCCGAGGGCTGGGTCGCCTTCAGCCGCGGCCAGCAGGACCAGGGCCTTGCCCTGCTGCGCGAGGCGGCCGAGCGCGAGGGCCGCACCGAGAAGCACCCGGTCACGCCGGGGCCGCTGATGCCGGCGCGGGAGCAGCTGGCCGAGATGCTGCTGCTGATGCAGCGCCCGGCCGAGGCGCAGCGCGAATTCGAGGCGGTGCAGCAGACCGAGCCGCGGCGCTTCCGGGCGGTGAACGGGGCCGCCATGGCGGCCGAGCAGGCGGGCGACCGCGAGGCGGCCCGGCGGCATTACGGCCAGCTGCTGGAGATCGCGGCGCGGGCCGAAACCCCTCTGCCGGAGCTCGACCGGGCCCGGGCCTTCCTCGTGCAGTAAGGCGGAGCCGGGCGGGCGGCTTTCATCGGCCGCCCGCCCGGTGCAAGCTCGGCCCATGTCGAACCCCCTCCTCGTCGAGCGCTCCGGCGCCATCACCCGCCTCCGCTTCAACCGGCCGGAGCGGCTGAACGCCATCGATGCCGCCATGGCCGCCTGCCTCCGCGAAGCGGTGGACGCCCTGCCGCAGGACCCGGACCTGCGCTGCGTCGTGCTCTGCGGCGCCGGGCGGGCCTTCATGGCGGGCGGCGACATCGCGGCCTTCCAGGGGCCGAAGGCGCTGGCCGAGATCCGGCACATCCTGCAGCCGATGCATGAGGCGGTGGCGGGGCTGGCCGCCCTCCCCGTCCCGGTCCTGGCGAGCGTCCAGGGCGCGGCAGCGGGCGGCGGCCTGTCGCTGGCCCTCGGCGCCGACTTGGTGATCGCGGCGGAGGATGCGCGCTTCGCCCTCGGCTACCTCAAGCTCGGCACCGTGCCGGATTGCGGCGGCAGCTGGGTGCTGCCGCGCCTGCTCGGCCTGCGTGGGGCGATGGGGCTGGCACTGCTAGGCGACGAGCTCGACGGGCGGGCGGCGCTCGCCGCCGGCATGATCAACCGGGTGGTGCCGGCCGGCGAGCTGGAAGCGGCGACCGAGGCCCTGGCGCAGGAGCTCGCGGCCGGGCCGACGGCCGCCTTCGGCCGGGCCAAGGCGCTGTTCCGCGCCTCGGTCGGGCGGGACCTCGGGACGCAGCTCCAGGCGGAGGAGGAGGCCTTCCTCGCCTCCGCCGGCACCGCGGATTTCGCCGAGGGCGTCGCCGCCTTCCTCGGCCGGCGGAAGCCGGGCTTTACGGGGCGGTAGCCACCGGCCGCTTGAAGCGCCGCTCGCCGACGAAGGCCATCGCCATCGTCGCCAGGATGAAGCAGACCGAGGCGGCGAAGACCAGCAGCGGCCGGCCATGGTCCATCAGCGCGCCGTAGATCATCGGCCCGACCGCGCCGCCGATGTTGAAGCCGGTCGTCACGATGCCGAAGACCCGCCCCACCGCGCCGGGCGGCGCCGCGGCGCGCACCAGCATGTCCCGCGAGGGCATGATCATCCCGGAGAAGAAGCCGGCGAGCCCCATCACGCTCACCAGCACCACCGGCCCGAGCGGCACCAGCCCCACCACCGCGATCAGCGCCCCCGTCAGCCCGAAGCCGAGGGCCGCCACGTCGCCATGGCGCGTGGTGCGGTCGGCGATGACGCCGCCCGCCAGCACGCCCAGGGCGCTCAGCAGCAGGAAGGCGCTGAGCGCGACATTGGCGGCGGCGAAGTCCACGCCCCGGCCGTTCACCAGCGCGACGACGGAGAAGTTCTGCACGCCGCCGAGCGAGAGGGCGAGAAGGGTGAAGAAGACCGTCAGCATGATGACGGCCGGCGTCAGCACGGATCCGGCCGGCGCCTCGGCCGCCTTGGCCAGGGCGGCGCGGGGGGCCGCCGCCTCGTCCCTGGCCAGGGCGAGCGGCAGGGCGGCGAGGATCGCAAGCCCGCCGGCCGCGCCGAGCGCCGCCTCGAGCCCGGCGAGGCTCGACAGGCCGAGCATCAGCGCCGGCGCCATCGCGCCACCGAGATAGCCGGAGAAGGTGTGGATCGAGAAGGCGCGGCCGATCCGCGCCTCGCCGATGGTGCGGCCGAGGATCTCGTAATCCGCCGGGTGGTAGACGGCATTGGCGAGGCCGAGCAGCGCCGCCGAGGCCAGCAGCACCGGGTAGCTCGGCATCGCCGCCAGCAGCACCAGGGCGAAGGCGCCGAGGCCGAGCCCTGCCACCAGCACCCGGCGCGAGCCGTAGCGGTCCACCGCATAGCCGAGCGGCGCCTGGGTCACGCCGGAGACGATGTTGTAGAGGGTCAGCGCCAGCGCCAGCTCGACGAAGGAGACGTCGAGCCGGTCCCGCAGCAGCGGGAAGAGCGGGGGCAGGACGAGCTGGTGGATATGGCTCACCATATGCGCGCCCGAGACGAGGATGAGCGAGCGCTTCTCCGGCCTGGTCCAGCTGGCAGCTTGCATGGCGGGCATGTCCCCGTTTCCCTGGCCCTCAGATGGGGCCGTGGCGCAGCATCGCCAGGATCGGCGGCGGGGGAAAGGGCCGGCTCGGCAGGGCTGCCCCTACCGCCGCGCATCGCGCCGCGGGGCCCTTCCTGTGGCGCGCCGCCATGCCCGCAGGCGATGCCGGCCCCGGCGATCCGCACTGGACCGTCCCCCTCCCCCGCCGCAGGATCGCGGCAAAGCCTGCGGGGGAGCCCATGGCCGGCGCGCCGAGGACGATGTTCGAGAAGATCTGGGAGCGCCACCGCGTCCTCGAGCGGGAGGACGGGCAGACCCTGCTCTATGTCGACCGCCACCTGGTGCATGAGGGCGGCGCCGCGGCCTTCGAGGCGCTGCGCCGGCGCGGGCTGAAGCCGCGTGCGCCGGAGCGCATCTTCACCGTGCCGGACCACTACGCGCCGACCGACAGCCGCCGCCTGGGCGACATCCGCGACCCGCGCCACCGCGCGATGATCGAGCTGCTGGCGAGCAACGCCGCCGAGCACGGCATCCGGCATTTCGCGCTGGGCGGGCCGGAGCAGGGCATCGTGCATGTGATCGGGCCGGAACTCGGCCTCTCCCAGCCGGGGATGCTGATCGTCTGCGGCGACAGCCATACCAGCACCCATGGGGCGCTGGGGGCGCTCGCTTTCGGCATCGGCAGCACCGAGGTCGCGCATGTACTGGCGACGCAGACGCTCTGGCAGCGCAAGCCGAAGACCATGCGCATCACGGTCGATGGCCGGCTCGGCGAGGGCGTCTCGGCCAAGGACGTGATCCTGGCGATCATCGCCCGGATCGGCGCGGCGGGGGCGAACGGGCATGTGATCGAGTATGCCGGCAGCGCCATCACCGGCCTTTCGATGGAAGGGCGGCTGACGCTCTGCAACATGTCGATCGAGGCCGGCGGGCGGGCCGGGATGGTGGCGCCGGACGAGGCGGCCTTCGCCTATCTCGCCGGCCGCCCCTACGCGCCGCAGGACTGGGAGGCGGCGCTGGAACGCTGGCGGGCGCTGCCGGGCGACCCGGGCGCCGCCTTCGATGCCGAGGTGGCGCTGGATGGCGGCGCCATCGAGCCGATGGTCACTTGGGGCAACAGCCCGGAGGATGCGCTGCCGATCAGCGGCGTGGTGCCGGGCCCGGAGGCCGCCGCCGATGCCGAGCGGCGGGAGGTGATGGCCCAGACACTCGACTATATGGGCCTCGCCCCGGGGATGCGGCTGGTGGGCCTCTCGGTCGATCGGGTCTTCATCGGCTCCTGCACCAATTCGCGGATCGAGGACCTGCGCAGCGCCGCCGCGGTCGCCCGCGGGCGGCGCGTGGCCGAGGGGGTCGAGGCCTGGGTCGTCCCCGGCAGCGAGGCGGTGAAGCGCCAGGCCGAGGCGGAAGGGCTGCACGAGGTCTTCCGCGGCGCCGGCTTCGCCTGGCGGGAGGCGGGCTGCTCCATGTGCGTCGGGATGAATGGGGACATCGCCCGGCCGGGCAGCCGCGTCGCCTCCACCAGCAACCGGAATTTCATGGGGCGGCAGGGCCCGGGGGCGCGGACGCATCTGGTCAGCCCGGCCATGGCCGCCGCCGCCGCCGTCTCCGGCCATTTCACCGATGTGCGGCGGCTGCTGGCGGGGGGCGGCTGAGATGGAGGCCTTCAGCCGGCTCACCTCGGCGGCGGTGCCGCTGCCGCGGCCCAACATCGACACCGACCAGATCATCCCCGCGCGCTTCCTCTCCCGGCCGCGGGATGTCGACCATGGCGCCTTCCTCTTGCACGATGCCCGGCGGGTGCCGGGCATCGGGGCGCAGGACCCGCACTTCCCGCTGAACCGGGAGGAGTGGCGGGGGGCGCGGATCATCGTCGCGGGGCGGAATTTCGCCTGCGGCTCCTCGCGGGAGGCGGCGGTCTGGGCGCTCTTCGATACCGGCTTCCGCTGCGCGGTAGCGCCTAGCTTCGGCGACATCTTCCGCAGCAACGGGATGAAGAAGGGCCTGCTGCCGGTGGTGCTGCCGGCGGAGGCGGTGGCGGCGCTCGCCGCGCGGGTCGAGGCGGCGCCGGGGGCGGAGGTCACCGTCGACCTTCGGGCGCTGGAGGTCACCTTCCCCGACGGCGCGGTGCATGGCTTCGAGGTCGATCCCTTCGCCCGCCACTGCCTGCTGGAGGGGCTGGACGAGATCGGGTTGACGCTGTCGCTCGAGGATGAGATCGCCGCCTTCGAGCGGCGCTACAGGCGGGAGAACATGCGGTGAGGCGAAGGGCGGTACTGGCCGCGGCGGCGGCGCTGGCGATGCCGGCCGCGGCGGCGGAGGGCCTGGCGGCGCTCGAGGCGCGGCAGGGCGGGCGGCTCGGCGTCGCCATCCTCGATGGCGGCACCGGGCGGGTGACGGCGCATCGTGGGGAGGAGCGGTTCGCGCTGTGCAGCACCTTCAAGTTCCTCGCGGCCGGGCTGGTGCTGGCGCGGGTCGACCGGGGCGAGGAGCGGCTCGACCGGCACATCGCCTATGGGCGGGAGGCGCTGGTGCCCTACTCGCCGGTGACCGGGCCGGGGGCGGAGGCGGGCGGGCTCACCATGGGGGCACTCTGCGACGCGGCGGTGACGCTCAGCGACAACACGGCGGGCAACCTCATGCTCGCCAGCTTCGGCGGGCCGGAGGGGCTGACGGCCTGGCTGCGCGGGATCGGCGACCCGGCGACGCGGCTCGACCGGTGGGAGCCCGAGTTGAACCTGGTGCCGGCGGGCGAGGCGGGGGACACGACGACGCCGCTCGCCATGGTCGGGACGATGCGGCGCCTGCTGCTCGGCGAGGCGCTGTCGGCGGCCTCGCGGGAGCAGCTTGCGGCCTGGCTGGTCGGGTGCAGGACGGGCGATGCGCGGCTGCGGGCCGGGCTGCCGCCCGGCTGACGGGTCGGCGACAAGACGGGGACGGGGCCGGCGCCGCTGGTGCCGACCTGCGACGTCGCCATCGCCTGGCCCCCGGGGCGGGCGCCCATCCTCGTCGCCGCCTATCTCGAAGGTGCGCGGGGGAGCAATGCGGCGCGGAATGCGGTGATCGCCGAGGTCGGGCGGATCGCGGCGCGGGTGGCTTGAAATCTTGAGGGATGCGCCAGGCAAGGCGTTGTATTCGCTGCAAAGCCGAGGCGGCTTTGAGGTTTTGAAGGACTGAGGACCCGTCGCGCGCAGGGGGCACGGCCGGGGCGCAATTCGCTCCTAGGCTGATCTTCCTGGTACCAGGGCGGGGGTCCGCAGGCAAGGATCCCGTGGCGGGGCGGCCGTCAGCTCCGGTAGGAGCCGTTGATGTCGATGTAGCCGTGGGTCAGGTCGCAGGTCCAGACGCGGGCCTTGCCGCGGCCGAGGCCGATATCGACGGTGATCTCGATCTCGCGGCCCTTCATATGGGCGACGACCGGGGCCTCGTCATAGCCGGGGACGACGCCGCCCTCCTGCGCCATCCAGGTGCCGCCGACGGCGATGCCGAGCTTGTCGCGGTCGGCCGGCTCGCCGGACTTGCCGACGGCCATGACGATGCGGCCCCAATTGGCGTCCTCGCCGGCGATGGCGGTCTTCACCAGCGGCGAGTTGGCGATGGCCATGGCGATGCGGTGGGCGGACCGGGCGCTGACGGCGCCGGTGACGTCGATCCGGATCAGCTTCTGCGCCCCCTCCCCGTCGCGCGCCACCTGGAGGGCGAGGTCGAGCAGGACCTCGTCCAGGGCGCGGGCGAAGTCGCGCAGCGCGGCGCCGCCCTCGGCCGGGACGCGCGGGTGCCGCGCCTGGCCGGTGGCGAAGAGCAGGACGGTGTCGCTGGTCGAGGTGTCGCTGTCGACCGTGATGCAGTTGAAGGAGCGCGCCGAGCCCTTGGACAGCAGGGCCTGGAGGGCGGGGGCCGGGATCTTGGCGTCGGTGGCGAGGAAGCTCAGCATGGTCGCCATGTCGGGGGCGATCATGCCGCTGCCCTTGGCGATGCCGGCGATGGTCACGGTCGCGTCGCCGATGGTGGCGGTCCGGAGCGCGGCCTTGGGGAAGGTGTCCGTCGTCATGATCCCCCGCGCGGCATCCGGCCAGCGCTCCGGGGCGAGAGCGGCGTGCAGGGCGGGAAGGGCGGCGGTCAGGCGCTCATGCGGCAGGGTCTCGCCGATGACGCCGGTGCTGGCGAGGAAGACCTCGCGCGGCTTGCAGCCGACCAGCGCCGCCGCGGCCTCGGCGGTGGCGGCGGTCGCGTCGCGGCCGGCCTTGCCGGTGAAGACATTGGCGTTGCCGGCATTCACTACCAGCGCCCGCGCCTTCCCGGCCTTCAGCGCAGCGCGGCACCAGTCCACGGGCGCGCCCGGGCACCTGTTCCGGGTGAAGACGCCGGCGACGGTGGTGCCGGGGGCGAACTCCATCATCGTCAGGTCGGCGCGGCCCTTGTAGCGGATGCCCGCCGCGATGACGCCGAGGCTGACGCCGGCGACCGGCGGCAGCTCCGGCATCGGTTGGGCAAGCGGAGAGACGGGCAGCGGGCCGGCCATGGGCGTGGGCTTTCCCTCAGCGGCGTTGGGGTTGCGGGCGGGCCGGCGCGGCGGCGGGCGGCGAGGCTGCGGGAGGCGCCGCATTATCCAGCATGGAGGGGGCGGGCTGGTCCATCCGCTCCACCTTGGCGGCGTCGCGGGCGCGGGCGACCACTTGCTGCACCTGCTCCTCCAGCATCTTCTGGCGGAGTTGGTTGCGCGTCTCCTCGAAGCCCGGGACCGGGGCGGAGCGGCGCTCCTCCGCCTTGATGACATGCCAGCCGAAGGAGGTACGGACCGGGGCCGGCGTCACCTGGCCGGCCTGGAGGCCGAAGGCGGCCTCGGCGAATTCGGGGACCATGTCGCCGCGCTTGAAGAAGCCGAGGTCGCCGCCGTTCTGGGCACCCGGATCCTTGGACCGGCGCTTGGCCACATCGGCGAAGTCGGCGCCGCCGGCGAGCTCGGCGATCACCGCCTTCGCCTCGGCCTCGGTCTGGACGAGGATGTGGCGGGCATGGACCTCCTCCTCGCCCTGGCGGCGGCCGGCCTCCTGGTCGTAGCGGGCGCGGATGGCGGCGTCGGTGACGGCCGGCGTCACCTCGCGGGAGAGGTAGGCCTGCTGCAGCTCCTGCTCCTCGGCGCGGCGGATGCGGCGCTGCACCTCGGCATCCTTGTCGAGGCCGGCCGTGCGGGCGGCGTTGGTCAGCACGCGCTCGGTGATGGCGCGGTCGACGAGCTGGCGGACGACCTCGGGGGGGAGCATCTGCATCAAGGCGGGGCCGGGCATGGCGCGCATCTCGGGCGGCAGCACGTCCTGGGCGGTCGCCATCACATCCGAAAGCCGGACCGGGCTGCCGTCCACCCGGGCGAGGACCGGGTCTTCCGCCTGTGGGGCCGGCTGGGCGAGCGCGGCGACGGGCAGAAGCAGGGTGGCCGGGAGGAAGGGGCGGAAGGTCATGCGGCAGGGGGGCTCCGGAAAGGCGGCGGACAATGCCGGATGCGGGATGGGGGGGCAAGCGCGCCAGCGTTGACCTGGACGCGCCGCTTGCCTATCTGTTCCGCGCGCCGGGGTCGCGCCCCAAGGTCGTACCAAGGACGCTGCCCGAGGCCTCGGCCTCGGCCCCATCCGGCGGCCCCTGGAGCCACGCCACCGCCGAGGCCCGCGCGGCCACCCCGCGCCATCCCGGAGACACCAGGTCCGCATGTTCGCCCGCATCGCCCGCGCCCTGTTCGGCACCACCAACGACCGGGCGCTGAAGCGCCTCCAGGCCCGCGTGCCGGAGGTCAACGCGCTGGAGCCCGCCATCGCCGCCCTGTCGGATGCGGCGCTCCAGGCCAAGACCGCCGAGTTCCGCGAGCGGCTCGCCCGCGGCGAGGAGCTCGATTCGCTGATGCCGGCGGCCTTCGCCACGGTGCGGGAGGCGGCGAAGCGGGTGCTCGGCCTCCGGCATTTCGACGTGCAGCTGATCGGCGGCATGGTGCTGCACGAGGGCAAGATCGCCGAGATGAAGACCGGCGAGGGCAAGACGCTGGTCGCCACCCTGCCGGTCTACCTCAATGCCTTGTCGGGCAAGGGCGTCCATGTCGTCACCGTGAACGACTACCTGGCGAAGCGCGACAGCGAGTGGATGGGGCGGCTCTACCGCTTCCTCGGCCTCTCGACCGGCGTGATCGTCCACGGGCTGAACGACGAGGAGCGGCGCGCGGCCTATGCGGCCGACGTGACCTACGGCACGAACAACGAATTCGGCTTCGACTACCTGCGCGACAACATGAAGTACCGGCTGGAGGAGATGGTCCAGCGCGACTTCAACTATGCGATCGTCGACGAGGTGGACAGCATCCTGATCGACGAGGCGCGGACGCCGCTCATCATCAGCGGACCGTCGGACGACAGCTCCGACCTGTACCGCCGGGTGGACGAGGTGGTGAAGCGGCTGGTCGAGGACACCGCCACCTTCGACAAGGACGAGAAGCAGCGGACGGCGAACCTCACCGAGGAGGGGTCCGAGCGCGTCGAGCGGATGCTGGGCGAGGCGGAGCTGCTGGAGGAGGGCAACCTCTACGACTTCCACAACGTCACGCTGGTCCACCACGTGAACCAGTCGCTGCGGGCGCATGTGCTCTTCGCCCGCGACGTGGACTACATCGTGCGCGACGACAAGGTCGTCATCATCGACGAGTTCACCGGGCGCATGATGGAGGGGCGGCGCTACTCGGACGGGCTGCACCAGGCGCTGGAGGCGAAGGAGCACGTCACCGTCCAGCCGGAGAACCAGACCCTCGCCTCCATCACCTTCCAGAACTACTTCCGCCTCTACCCGAAGCTCTCCGGCATGACCGGCACGGCCTCGACTGAGGCGGACGAATTTGCCGAGATCTACAAGCTCGAGGTGGTCGAGATTCCGACCAACGTGCCGGTGGCTAGGCGCGACAGCGACGACGAGGTCTACCGGTCGGCCACCGAGAAGTACGAGGCGGTGATCAAGCTGATCGACGAGGCGCGGACGCGCGGCCAGCCCTGCCTGGTCGGCACCACCAGCATCGAGAAATCGGAGCTGATCGACGCGCTGCTGAAGAAGCGCGACATCCCGCACAACGTGCTGAACGCGCGCTACCACGAGCAGGAGGCGACGATCATCGCCCAGGCCGGGCGGCCGGGCTCCGTCACCATCGCCACCAACATGGCGGGGCGCGGCACGGACATCCAGCTCGGTGGCAATGCCGAGATGCTGGCGCGGCAGGAGACGGGTGCCACCGAGGGGCCGGACTACGAGGCGGCGCTGGCGCGGCACAAGGCCGAGGTCGAGGAGGCGCGGGCCAAGGCCAAGGCGGCCGGCGGGCTCTTCGTCATCGGCACGGAGCGGCATGAGAGCCGGCGCATCGACAACCAGCTGCGCGGCCGCTCGGGCCGGCAGGGCGACCCGGGGGCGAGCCACTTCTTCCTCTCGCTCGAGGACGACCTGATGCGCATCTTCGGCAGCGACCGCATGGGCGGGATGCTGCAGAAACTGGGGCTGAAGGAGGGCGAGGCGATCGTCCACCCCTGGATCAACAAGGCGCTCGAGAAGGCGCAGAAGAAGGTCGAGGCGCGCAACTTCGACACGCGCAAGAACCTGCTGAAATACGACGACGTCATGAACGACCAGCGGCGCGAGGTCTATGCCCAGCGCCGCGCCTTCATGCAGGCGCCCGAGGTGGTCGAGACGGTCGCCGAGATGCGGCGGGAATGCATCGAGGCGATGGTCTCCGCCGCCATCCCGGAGAATGCCTATCCCGAGAGTTGGGATGTCGAGGGGCTCGAGGCCAAGGTGCGCGACCAGCTCGGTCTCGAGCTGCCCGTCGTCGCCTGGGCCAAGGAGGAGGGCATCGACGAGACGCAGGTCCGCGAGCGGATCGAGGCGGCGGCTGAGCAGCACTATGCCGCCAAGGCCGCCAATATCGGGCCGGACCTGATGCGCGTCGTCGAGAAGTCGCTGCTGCTGCAGATCTTCGACGCGGTGTGGAAGGAGCACCTGCTGGCGCTCGACCACCTGCGCCAGGGCATCGGGCTGCGGGCCTATGGGCAGCGGGATCCGCTCAACGAGTACAAGTCGGAGGCCTTCGCCCTCTTCAACGCCATGCTGGCCGACATGCGCGAGCGGGTGACGAGCGTGCTGATGCGCCTCGAACTGCAGCCGAACGCGCCGCCGCCGATGCCGGAGCCGGTGCGGGTGATGGACCTGCGCCACCCCGAGCCGGCCATGGGCGAGATGGCGATGGCGGGCGGCGGCTTCGAGCCGGCGCCGCTGCTCGCCCCGCCGCCGGTGGCTGAGGGCGTCAACCCCTCGGACCAGGCGACCTGGGACCGCACGCCGCGCAACGCCCCCTGCCCCTGCGGCAGCGGCAAGAAGTACAAGCACTGCCACGGCAAGGTCTGACCGACCCGGCGGCGCGGCTGCTCCATCGCGACGAGGCCGTGCTGATCCTCGACAAGCCGGCGGGGATTCCGGTGCATGCCGGGCCGCGTGGCGGGCCTTCGGTCGAGGACTGGCTGCCGGCGCTGGCCTTTGGCAAGCGGCGCATGCCGCAGCCGGCGCATCGGCTGGACCAGGACACCGCCGGGTGCCTGGTGCTGGGGCGGACGAAGCCGGCGCTGGCGGCGCTCGGGGCGCTGTTTGCCGCGGGGCGCGTATCCAAGACCTATTGGGCGGTGGTGCGGGGCGGGCCGGAGGCCGAGGCGGGCGAGGTCGACGCGCCGCTGCTGAAGCGCAGCACCGCCCGGGATGGTTGGTGGATGGCGGTCGATCCGGCCGGGCAGCCGGCGCGGACCGGCTGGCGGGTGATGGGGCGCGGGCCGGGCATCGCCTGGCTGGAGCTGGCACCGCGGACGGGGCGTACGCATCAGATCCGGGTGCATTGCGCGCAGCTCGGCTGCCCGATCCTCGGCGACGGGCGCTATGGCGGGGGCGAGGGGCGGATGCATCTGCTGGCGCGGGCGATCGCCCTGCCGCTCGACCCGCCGGTGGCGGCCACGGCGCCGGTGCCGCCGCATATGCGCGAGGCGATGGCGGCGTGCGGCTGGCGAGCGTGATCCCGCTGGTCCTTCTGCTGGTGCTCGCCGGGCCGGCGGCGGCGCAGCGCAGCGGCTGCGGGATGGGGCTCGGGCTGGAGGCGTTGCGCGGGGCGGAGGCGGCGCTGCGGGCGGGCGTTGCGGCACCCTCGCTGCTCGGGGGACGGGCGGCGGCGGCGGAAGCGGCCGGGGCGCTCCGCGAGGCGGCGGGGCGGCTCGGGCAATGCGGCTGCGGGCAGGCGGCGGGTCACGCGCAGGAGGCGGAAGGGCTCGCCGAGGCGGCGCGGGCCGGGGACAGCCTCGATGCAGTCCGGCGCGGCCTCGACCGGGCGCAGTTCTCGGCCCGGCTCGCACGGGAGAGGCTCGACCGGCGCGGCTGTTCCTGAACGGGGGCCGTGGAGCGGCGTTGAGGCGGAGATGCGGTCAAGGATCGAGCCTATGCCAGTGACCTCTCCCCGGAACCGATGGATCGCCATCGGCGCTTGCCTGGCCCTGCTGGGTGGCCCAGCGGCCTTCGCCCAGGGCGGCGGCGGCGGTGGCGGAGGCGGGAGCGGCGGCGGGGCTGCGGGCGGTGCCGGCGGGGCGGCCGGTGCCGGCATGAGCGGTGGCATGGGCGGCGGGACGACCGGGGCGCCGGGCCAGAGCATGGGGCAGCGCGGCAACAACCAGCAGGGCAATGCCAATCTCGGCAGCGGAGGGACCGGCGGAAGTGCCGGCGGCAGCGCGGGCCAGGGCAGTGCCGGCCAGGGCCGGGGCAACGGGAGCTTCGGCAACGCGCAGGGGCAGCAGGGCCAGAACCAGGGCTTCGGCAATGGGCAGGGTCAGGGCCAGTCGAACCAGAGCCAATCGAATCAGGGGCAGCAGAGTCAGGGCCAGCAGAGCCAGGGCCAGCAGAGCCAGAACCCGACGGCCGGCCTTCGCGGCCGGGTCGAGCAGCAGCAGCGGGCTGCGGGCGTCAGCGGGCCGCCGGAGCATGAGCGGCGGCAGCTGGAGGACCTGAACGCGCTCTCCCGCCAACTCACCCCGCCGGGCACGCCCGTGCCGGCGCCGCATGTCGAGGGCACGCCGCGGGGGCGGTAAGCCTTATTCGAAGGAGACCCAAGGGCGTGAGGCCGGGGCGGCGGCGTCGCGCCGGGCCGCGGCGATCTCGGCATCGAGCGCGGCGAGGAAGCGGGAGCGGTCGGCCTTGGTGAGCGGCGCCGGGCCGCCCGTCACCTGGCCCATGTCGCGCAGGCCCTGCGAGATGGCCCGGCCCGCCAGCGCGCCGCCGATATTGTCCGTCGTCCAGGGGCGGCCCTTGAAGGACAGGGCGCGGGCACCCTTCGCCAGGCAGCGGCCGGCGAGCGGGATGTCGGCGGTGATGCAGACATCGCCGCGGGTGGCGCGCTCGGCGATCCAATCGTCGGCGGCGTCGGCGCCCTCGGGGACGAGCACCATCTCCACATTCGGCAGGCCGGGCGGGCGGACGGGGCGGCTGCCGTTGGAGACGACCTTCACCAGCAGGTTCAGGCGCGCCGCGACGCGGAAGGCCTCCTCCCGCACCGGGCAGGCATCGCCGTCGATATAGAGCACCGTCACCGCACCCGCACCTCCGCCCGCGCCGCGCTGCCGGCGGCATCCAGCACCGTCACGCGGTAGAAGCCGGGGCCTTCGGGCACCCAGGCGGCCTCCCGCTTGGCCGGCTCGGCCGGCAGGGGGCGACCATCGACGAGGAAGGTCAAGGGGCGGCGGCCACCCGTGGCGCGGAGGGTGACATGCCCCTCCCCCTCCTCCAGCACGGCGCCGGGCGGGGGGAAGGTGAGGCGGAGGCGGTCCAGCATCTCCGCCATGGGGGGCGCGGCGGCGCGGACAGGGAGGCCCCCGCGCGGCGCGGGCGGCAGGCGCTCGAAGATGCGGGCGAGCAGGGGAAGCGCGGTGCGAGCGCCCGTCGCGCCGGGCAGCGGCGTGCCATCGGGCCGCCCGACCCAGATGCCGGCGACGTGCCGGGCATCGAAGCCCATCGCCCAGGCATCGCGGCCGCCCCAGCTCGTCCCCGTCTTCCAGGCGATGCCCTGGGGGCCGCCGCCGGGGAAGGGATTGACCAGGATGGCGGCGGCGAGGCCGGCGGCGCGCGGGTCGAGGACGCGGCGCGGGATGGGGTCGGGCCCCGGCTGCGGTCGAAGGGGCGCCGCCTCGCCGCCGCTGCCGAGCGTGGCGTAGAGCCCGGCCATCTCCCGCAGCGTCACGCCGAGGCCGCCGAGGGCGAGCGGCAGGGAGGGGTCGGCCCCCGGCGGCAGGCGCGGCGTGGCGCCGGCTGCCTTCAGGGCGGTTGCGAAGCGGAGCGGGCCGAGCTCGCTGAGCAGCGCGACGGCAGGGAGGTTCAGCGAATGCCGGAGCGCATCAGCGACGGTGATGCGGCCGGCGAAGCCGCCGTCGAAATTCTCCGGCGCATAGCTGCCGAAGCGGCGCGGCAGGTCGGCGAGCAGCGTGTCGGGCGCGGCGATGCCGGCCTCGAAGGTCAGCGCATAGAGCACCGGCTTCAGCGCCGAGCCCGGCGAGCGCACGGCGCGGGTGAGGTCGAGCGCGCCCGCCCGCCTCTCCGCCCCGAAGGCGCCGCCATGGAGGGCACGGATCTCATGCGTGCCGATCTCGGCGACCAGGATGGCGAGGGAGGCGCGCTCCGGCAGGCCGGCGAGGGCCGTCGCCGCCACCTCCTCCACCGCGCGCTGGAGGGGGAGGTCGATGGTGCTCGGGATGCGGTGGGCCGGGTCGCCGCGGGCCAGCTCGCGCACCAGGTGCGGGGCGAGGCGCGGCATGGGCTGGCGGGCGACGGGGACCGGCGTGGCGAGGGCGTAGTCGGTATCGGCCGGGGTGATGCCGGGGGCGCCGGCGGCGCGCGCCGTCAGCAGGGCATTGCGGGCGAGGCGGGCGCGCTCCGGATGGCGATCGGGGCGCGTTGCCTCCGGCCGGCGGGGGATGGCGACGAGAAGGGCGGCCTCGGCCGGGTCGAGGCGGCGGGAGGGGCGGCCGAACCAGGCGAGCGAGCCAGCGCGGACGCCCTCGATATTGCCGCCCATCGGCGCCAGGGTTAGCCAGATGCCGAGGATCTCGTTCTTCGAGAAGCGGGCCTCGAGCTGGAGGGCGCGAAGGACCTCGATCGCCTTGCTGCGGAGCGTCCGCGGGCGCGGCTCCAGCAGGCGGGCGGCCTGCATGGTGAGTGTCGAGCTGCCGGAGAGGATGCGGCCGGCGCGCGCCCATTGCAGGCCGGCGCGGGCCAGGGCCAGGGGATCGACGCCGGGATGCCAGCGGAAGCGGCGGTCCTCCGCGGTAACCAGCAGGTCGATCAGGTGGGGCGGGACATCGGCGGTGGAGGTCGCTAGGCGCCAGGTGCCGCCCGGGGCCGGAAGGGTCGAGAGGGTGCGGCCGTCGCGGGCCAGCACCTCCTGCCCGACCGCCTCGAGGCGGGACAGGTCGGGCGGGAAGGCGCGGTCGAGCGCCCAGGCCCCGCCCGCCAGCAGCGCCAGCGCGGCGAGCCAGCGCCGCATCACTCGGCCGGTAGCACCGCGATCCGCCCGGTATTCTGCCGGGCGAAGACCTGCGGCCGGTACATGTCCTCGACCTGGGCGCCGGGCAGCTCGAACCGCCCGGCGGTGACCGCGCGGAGGCGGACGGCGATGCGGAAGTCGGGCGCCTCCGGCGTCAGGTCGAGGGCGGCGGCCAGGCGGTCATCGAGGGCGGGGGTCGCCGCCGTCTCGGTGAGGGTGCCAAGCCAGGGCATGCCCGCGACCTCGCCGGCCGAGAGGCGGCCGACGATCTCCCAGCCCGCCGGCAGGCCTTGCTGGAGGATGGCGCGATGCGCCTCCCTCGTCTCGGCCCGGCCTTCCAGCAGCAGGACGAAGACGGTGTTCTGCTTCAGCGTGTCGAGGTTCAGCGGCTGGCCGGCGAGGTCGAAGAAGCGGCGGGCGATGCGCATGCCCGCCCGCCCGGCCGGCGCCGGCTGGGCCGGGATGCCGGTGACGGAGAGGCTGGCCCAGACCGGCGCGTCGGAGAGGTTGCGCGCCACGCCCGGCGCCTGGAGCGCGACGGCGAGGATCGGCGCCGGGGCCTGCGGCGTGCCGTTGACGGCGACGCGCACCGGGCGGCCGTCACGGCCGAGGGCGGCGGCGGCGGTGACGCCCCAGGCCTGTTCCTGGGTATTGGCGGATTGCGGCGTGAGCTCCGGCCCGGGCAGCGTGCCCTGCAGGGCCGAGAGGCGCTCGGGCAGCAAGCCGCTTTCCTTCAGCAGGGCAGCCAGCGCCAGGGCATCACGGGCTGCGCTGCCGTAGTCATAGGCCCAGGCGCGGCGGGCCGGCGTCGCCAGCGCGGCAGCGAAGGCGGCCTCGGCGCGCGGGCGGTCGCCGGCCCGGGCGAAGGCGGCGCCGAGCTGGGCCTTGGCGAGCGGCGTCGGCAGCTGGTCGAGATCCTCCAGCAGGCGGCGGGCGGCGCCGAGCCGGGGGCGGCTGGCGAGCGACAGCACGTAGAGGCGGTAGGCCTGGGCGGCGCGCTCCTCCGGGTTGTCGGCCGAGACGTCCTCGGCCTGCTCGGCAATGGCCTTCAGCGCATCCTCGAGCGCGGCCTCGGGCACCGCGGCGCCGGCGGCGCGGGCGCGCAGCAGGGCCTCGGTCGCGTAGGCGCCGGTCCAGTACTGGATCTCGCCCTGGGCGGACCAGAGGCCGAAGCCGCCATCGAAGCGCTGCTTGTTCAGCACCCATTCGACGGCGCGCTGCAGGCGGGCGGCGCGCTCCTCGCCCGCCAGCCCGTCCACTTGGCCGGCGGCGAAGGCGAGGAGCTGGGAGGAGGATTGCTCAAGGCAGGCGAAGGGGTAGCTCTCCAGCAGCTTCAGCATGCCGCCGGCGTCGTAGCGCGTCGGGCCGCCGAAGCTCGCCGCCGCGCGCCAGGTGCCGGGGAGCCAGCGCTCGGCGGCCAGCGCCAGCGGGCGCTCCTGGTTGGCGGGGATCTCCTGCGCCTGGACCTCGGTGGTGACGGGGCGGGAGGAGCGGATGGTCATGCGGGATTCGCGGCTGGCGGTGAAGCCGCCGGGGCCGGCGACGGTGAGGCGCAGCACGCCCTGGCCGGCGCCGGTGGCGCGGAGCGTGCTCGTCGGCAGCGCGCGGGCGCCGGCGGCGAGGCGGGCCGTCAGGCGCTCCGGCCCGGCGAGGGCGATGGCGCCCTCGGCGGAGAGGGTTGCCGTCACCTCGCCCTCCGGCAGGTCGAGATTGCTGAGGAGGACGGGCAGCCGCGCCTCGTCGCCGGGGGCGAGGAAGCGGGGCAGCAGCGCCTCGGCGATCACCGGGTCGCGCACGGTCAGCGGCTTGCTCGCGGCGCCGATGCGGTTGCCGGCCCAGGCGACGGCCATCAGCCGCAGCTCCCCGGCGAAGTCGGGGATGTCGAGCGTGACCGTCGCGCTGCCGTCGGGGGCCACGGCGACGGGGCCGGAGAAGAGGGCGACGGTGCGCTGCGGGATGTCGATGGCGCCGACCGAGAATTCGTCGCCGCCCTGACGGAGGACGGCGAGCTCGCCCTCGGCGGGCGGGATGAGGCGGCCGTAGTCGTCGCGGATGTCGACGGCGAGGCGGCGGCGGCCCATGAAGTGCGGGACCGGGTCCGGGCTCTCGAAGCGGGTCAGGCGGAGGATGCCCTCGTCCACGGCGGCGAGGGTGAGGGTGGCCCCCTCCCCCGCATTGGCGAGCTTGATGGGGATGGCGAGGCTCTGGCGGGGGGTGATGCGCTCGGGCGTGTCGATCGAGACCTCGATGCGGCGCGAGCCGGGATCGACCTGCACCCAGGCGAGGCCGAGGGCACGGCCGGGCTGCCCTTGGCGGGTCTCGCCGGGGCGGAAGGCTGTCACCGTGACATAGGCGCCGGCGCCCCAGGCGGCATCGACCGGCACCTCCACCTCCGTCCCGCCCTCGGCGAGCTGGATCTCGCGGATCGAGACCAGGCGGCCGGTCAGCACCGCGAGGCTGGCCGGGCCGGAGAAGGGCGGGGTGATGCGGATGCGCGCCGTCTCGCCGGGCGCATAGGCGCGGCGGTCGGCGGCGACGTCGACCTTGTCGGGCACCTCCGGCGTCTCGCCACCGGCCCAGCCGGAGCGGAAGCGGATGGAGGTGATGGCCATGCCGCCCGGCTCCGCCACTTCCAGCCGGTAGCGGCCGAAGGGCAGGCGGCGGGCGAAGCGGGCGGGGGCGGAGGCCGGCACGGCAAGGTCGGCGCTGTCCACAGGCTCGTCGCGCCAGACCGTCTCGTAGCGGGGAGTACCGCCGCGGGTGACGATGCGCCAGTCCGGGCGCTCGCGCACCAGCCGGGCGCGGAGGCGAGCGGCGACGGGCCGCGCCTCCGGGTCGAGGGCGACTACCTCGAAAGCTGCCTCGGCGCCGGCATCGATGGCGAGGTCGGCGAAGAGCGGCTTGACGCCGATCATCCGCCCTGGGCCGCGCACCGCCAGGGTCAGCGAGGTGCGGGAGGCGCGGCCGCCCGGCTCGTCGATGGAGACCGAGAGCTCGGCCTGCAGCGGGCGCGTGGTGTCCGGCGCGCGCGGCAGGGAGAGGGCGAGGCTGCCGCGGCCCTGGTCGTCCAGCGCCTCGATGTCGAAGGGGATGAGGTCGGGGGCGAATTGCTCGTCGACCAGGCCGAAGAGGTAGTCCTTGTGCTGCGGGAAGGGCGAGCGGAGGGCCTGGAGGCGAAGCTCCGCGCTGCCCGTCAGGCCAGCGGCGGGCGCGCCGTAGAGAAAGCGGGCGTTGATGGGGAGGTTCAGCACCTGGCCGGGGATGAGGGGGCCGGCTGCGGGGCCGGCCTTCACCTCCAGCCGCTCGGGGACGAAGGCATCGACGCGGAACTCGGCGCGGCCGATGGGTGGGTCGTTGGGGTCGGCGAGGACTTCCAGCGTCCACACGCCGGCCGGGGCGCTGCTGCCGATCGGGATGGGCCAGAGGATGGCCGCACCCGGCGTGCGGTTGGGAACCGCCTCGGCATAGACGCTGCCGTTCGGGCGGCGGAGGCGGAAGCGGGCGGGCAGGTCGAGCGGGGCGCCGCCCCCGTCGCGGATGAGGGCCGCGGCCTGCACCGTCTCGCCCGGGCGGTAGATGCCGCGGTCGAGCCAGGCGAAGGCGTCGATGGCGCCGGGATGCTCGGCCCCCGTCGCGCCGCGGTCGGAAAGGTCGAAGGCGGCGCTGTCGAGGTCGAGCTGGACCAGGTCGTCGCCGCGCACGGCCTGCAGCGCCTTGGGCGCCATCGGGCCGGTGCCGCGCAGCAAGGGGGCGGCGAAGCGGACGAGGCCGTCCGGCCCGGTCTCGGCCTCGCCCAGGATGTCGTTGTTGCCGGCGAGCAGGCGGACCTGGGTGCCGGGCCGCGGCTGGCCGGCGCCGAGGCCCCTCACCTGCGCCGCGAGCCCCTGCGGGCTGCGCCAGGCGGTGATGCCGAGATCCGTCACCATGATGGGCAGGCCGGCGGCGCGGGCGCGGCTGCCGTCGGCGGGCTTGACCACCAGCGTGTAGAGGCCGGGGCCGGCGGCGCGGAGGGCCTCCGGCAGGGGGATGATCTGGCGCTGGAGGCGGTTGGCCTCGAAGCGGGGCAGCTCGACCCGGCCTTCCCAGACGGTGCGGCCCCAGGTGTCGGGGATTTCCTCCGCCGTCCAGCTGTCGAGGGCACTCCCCGGGCTCCAGCTGCGGCCGAAGGGGACGAGGTTGCGCTCCGTCACCCGCACCACCCGGAGGCTGAGCGCCGAGAGGTTCATGGTGCTGAAGCCGATGCGCGGCGCCTGGCCGCGCGGCAGCAGGAATCCGCTGGAATCGAAGATGATGCTGGCCGCCCGGTTGGGCATGGCGATGCGCAGCTCCGCATCGCGGGCGAGGCGCTGGCCCTCCTCGCCGGGCAGGCCGGCGCGGAGCAGCACCCGCGTGGTGGCGCCGTTCGGCAGGCCGAGGATGCAGAGCCGGTCTCCCTCCCGCGTCACGGCGAGGCCGGGGATGGCGGGCTCGGTCCGCACCCAGTCCCCCGGCTGCCAGTCGGTGCGGCGCGCGGGCGGGACGGTGAAGGCGAGGCAGGCGCGGGCGGGCTCCGCCTCGGGCTCGGTGTTGACGCGGGCGACGAGGAGGCCGGCGGCGCGGCGGGCATCGGCCAGCATCTGGCGGTAGCGGGGGTCGTTTGGAGCGCGCTCAAGGACGGCGTTCAGCGCCTGGAGCTGCTGCGCCGGGCGATCCAGCCGCTGCAGGGCCTCGGCCATGAGCAGCAGCGACGGGATCTCGGGCTCGCCGGCGGCGACGCTCTGGAAATTCATCCAGGCGGCTTGGAGCGCGCGGGCCGAGTCGGGCGGCGCCTTCTGGAGATGGGCGCGGGCGAGGGCGAGCCAATGCTCCGGCCTCGGGTCGCCGCCGGCGATGCGCTCTTCCCAGGCCTGGGCGGCGGCGGGCCAGTTGCCGCTGCGCTCGGCCTGGGCGGCGCGCTGCTCCGCCGCGCCGCGCTGCTGCGGCGTGGCGCCGGCCGGGAAGCGGCGGGTGAGGTCGCGCTGCCACGCCTCGGCATCGGCGGAGACGCCGGGCAGGTCGAAGCCCTGGGCGCGGAGGCCGGGCGGGAGGCAGAGCAGCCCGAGGAGCAGCAGAAGCAGGCGCATGCGGAAGGCATCCCAAAAGCCGGAGCAGCCTCGACCATGGCATGCCCCAGCCGTCATCGGGATGAAACTGTTGATGAATGCCGGAACCGTTGCGAGTCGCAGCCGTTCCGCCTCCGTGGCATGATGGTTGCTTGGATTCAGGTCGCTTCGGGTGCCTTGCCTGTAACGCCTCGGCATCCATTTCCTGTCAGGACTTCGTGGGGGCGGAGGCAATCCGGCGTATATGAGACGCCGCACTGCCCTGCCGGATGGCTGCCGGCCGTGCTTGCGGCCCTGGGAGAAACGAGACGGATGACGCGACGCCACCTGCCGCGCCTGCGGCGCCTCGCCTTCGTGACCCTGCTGGCCCTCCTGCCAGCGGGGGCGGCGCTGGCCCAGCAGGGCGGCGCCGTGCCCGTCACCACCGACCCGGTGCAAGTGGGGCCGGTGCCGGTCGAGATCCTGGCGAATGGCATCGTCGCCTCGGAATCGGTCATCACCATCCGCACCCGGGTGGATGGGCAGATCGAGCGGGTGCATGTGACCGAAGGGCAGATGGTGCGGCGGGGGCAGCCGCTCTTCACCCTCGACTCGCGGCAGGCCCAGGCGCTGCTGGCGCAGCAGGAGGCGCAGCTGGCCAGCAACCGGGCGCAGCAATCCCGCGCCCAGGCAGATGCGGTGCGCTACCAGTCGCTGCGCGGCGAGAGCTTCGCCTCGCAGCAGCGCTTCGAGCAGGCGCAGGCGGACGCGCTGGCCGCGGCGGCCAATGCCCGCGCGACCGAGGCGCTGATGCAGCAGACCCGCCTCGGCATCGAGTATGCGACCATCGTCGCCGAGATCGACGGCCGGCTCGGCGCCATCCCGCTGCGCGCCGGCAATTTCGTCCGCCAGGCGGAGAACACCGCCATCACGACGCTGACCCAGATGGATCCGATCCTGGTGCAGTTCGCCATCCCCGAGCGCTGGCTGCCGGAGGTGCAGGCGGCGATGCTGCGGGACCCGCCGCGGGTCGCGGTGCGGCCGGAGGGCGACACCGCGCCCCCGGCGGAGGGCAGGCTCGTCTTCGTCGACAGCGCGGTCGATACGACGACGGGGACGATCCTGCTCAAGGCCCGCTTCGACAATGCCGAGCTCCGGCTCTGGCCGGGGCAGTACGTCCAGGTCAGGATCTCGCCGCGCGTCGAGCCGGATGCGATCACGGTCGCCGGGCCTGCGGTGCAGACCGGGCAGACCGGCCGCTTCGTCTTCGTGCTCGCGCCCGACAACACGGCGAGGCGGCGCGACGTGACGCTGGTGCGGGTGGCGGGCGACCGCGCCGTCGTCACCGGCCAGCTGCAGCCGGGCGAGAAGGTGATCGTCGACGGGGCGCAGCGCGTCACCGAGGGCACGCGGGCAGTGGAGCGCAATGCCGCGCCGCAGCGCGTCTCCAGCGTCCAGTAGGCGGCAGGGGCACCGGGCAGGATGAACATCTCAGAACTCTGCATCCGCCGCCCGGTGATGACCGGGCTGCTGTCGATCGCCGCGATCATTGCCGGCATCATCGCCTATACGCGGCTGCCGGTGGCGGCCGTGCCGCGGGTCGACTTCCCCGTCATCACCATCTTCGCCAACTTCCCGGGCGCCAGCCCCGAGACCATGGCGACCAGCGTCGCCCTGCCGATCGAGCGTGAGCTGTCGACCATCGCGGGCGTCGATACCATGAGCTCGATCAACGGGCAGGACACGACGCAGATCACCGTGCAGTTCGTGCTGACGAAGGACATCGACGCGGCGGCGCAGGATGTGCAGGCAGCGCTGACCCGGGCCCAGCGGCGGCTGCCGGTCGACATGCTGGTGCCGCCCAACTACCGCAAGGTGAACCCGGCGGACGCGCCGGTGGTGCTGCTGACCGTCTCCGGCGGCGACAAGCCGCTCTACTACCTCAACGACCTGGTCAGCACGATCATCAGCCCCGCGCTCTCCCGCGTGCCGGGCGTGGCGCAGGTGCAGACCTATGGCGAGCAGCTCTATGCCGTGCGCATCCGGCTCGACCCGGACCGGATCGCGGCCATGGGGCTCGCCTTCGACACGATGCAGCAGGCCATCGCCCAGGCCAATTCGGCGACGCCCGTCGGGCTGATGAACGGGCAGCGCCAGCAGCTGACGCTCCGCGCCAACGACCAGCCGCAGGATGCGGCGGCCTTCGGCAACCTCGTCGTCGCCGGCAAGCCGAACTCGCCGGTGCGGCTCAACGAGATCGCCCAGGTCGCCGACGGGGTGGCGAATGAGCGCATCGCGGCCTGGCGGAACGACGACCGGGCGCTGGTGCTCGCGGTGCTGCGGCAGCCGGATGCGAATACCGTCGACGTGGTCGACGGGGTGAAGGCCAGCCTCCCGGCGCTGGAGGCGGCGCTGCCGCCGGGCGCGAAGATCAACATCATGCTGGACCGCTCGCTCTCGATCCGGGCCGCGGTGCATGACGTGCAGGAGAGCCTCGCCATCGCCATCGGGCTGGTGGTGCTGGTCTGCTTCATCTTCCTCCGCAAGCTGAGCGCGACCCTGATCCCGACCATCGCCGTGCCGATCAGCCTCTGCGTCGCCTTCGGGCTGATGTATCTGATGGGCTACGGCATCGACAACGTGACGCTGCTCGGGCTGACCATCGCCGTCGGCCTCGTCGTCGATGACGCGATCGTCGTGCTCGAGGCGATCATGCGCCATATCGAGGAGGGGATGGCGCCCATCCCGGCTGCCATCAAGGGCTCGCGGGAGATCGGCTTCACCGTGCTGTCGATCACCCTTTCCCTGGTCGCGGTCTTCCTGCCGATCCTGCTGATGGGGGGCGTGGTGGGCCGGGTGTTCAACGCCTTCGCGGCCACCGTCTCGCTCTCGGTCATCGCCTCCTGCATCGTCTCGCTGACGCTGACGCCGCTGATGGCCTCCCGGCTGCCGGCGCATTCGCATCCCGGCCTCGTGGAGCGGGCGCTGGAGCAGATGCTGAGCCTCATCGAGCGGTGCTACGGCGCGATGCTCGACTTCGCGCTGCGCTTCCGCTTCCTCGTCTGGATCGCCTTCTTCGCCTCGCTCGGGGCGGCGGGCTACATGGCGGTCGTCATCCCGAAGGGCTTCTTCCCGATCGAGGATACCGGGCTGCTCAGCATCAACACCGAGGGGCCGCGCGGGGCCTCCTACGCGGCCATGGTGGAGATGCAGAACCAGCTCTCGCAGAAGCTCCGGCAGAATCCGGCGGTGGCCAATGTCGTCTCCAATATCGGCGCGGCGGGCGGCTCCATCTCGATCAACCAGGGCCGGCTCTTCGTCGAGCTGAAGCCGGCGGACCAGCGGCCGGGCATCGTCCAGGTCATTCAGCAGCTCCGGCGGGAGACGAGCCAGATCCCGGGGCTCAGGGTCTTCGTGCAGCCGATCCAGAACCTCAATTTCGGCTCCCGCCAGACGCGCACGCTCTATCTCTACTCGCTCCAGGGGCTCAGGCTCGACGAGCTCTATGACTGGGCGCAGCGGATGGAGCAGCAGCTGCTCAAGATTCCGCTGCTGCAGGACGTGAACACCGATCTGCAGATCGACAGCCCCGTCGTGCAGGTGAACGTCAACCGGGACCGGGCGACCTCGCTCGGCGTCTCGGTGGATGCGGTGCGGCAGGCGCTGTTCTCGGCCTTCGGGGCGCGGCAGATCTCGACGCTCTACGGGCAGGCGAATGCCTATCAGGTGATCCTCGAGGCGCTGCCGGAGGACCAGCGGGACGAGACGGGGCTGGCCAAGCTCTATATCCGCTCCAATACCGGGCGGCTGGTGCCGCTCTCGGCGGTCGCCAGCATCGAGCGGAAGTCGGGGCCGCTCAACGTCTCGCACCAGGGGCAGCTGCCGGCGGTGGTCATCGGCTTCAACACGCCGCCGGGCGTGGCGCTCGGCGAGGCGGTGAACGCCATCCGCGCGGCGGAGCGGGAGGTGGGGATGCCGCCCACCATCGTCACCGGCTTCAGCGGCGCGGCGCAGGTCTTCCAGGAGGCGCTGGCCGGCCAGGGCGCGCTGGTGCTGGCGGCGATCGCCATCGTCTACCTGGTGCTCGGCGTGCTGTATGAGAGCCTGATCCATCCGCTCACCATCCTCTCCGGCCTGCCGGCGGCGGCGCTCGGGGCGTTCCTCACGCTCTACGCCTTCGGGCTCGACCTGTCGGTGATCGCGGTGATCGGCGTGCTGCTGCTGATTGGCTTGGTCAAGAAGAACGCCATCATGATCGTCGACGTCGCCCTGCAGCGGCAGCGGGCGGGGGCGACGGCCTTCGCCTCCGTCAGGGAGGCCTGCCTCGTGCGGTTCCGGCCGATCCTGATGACGACGCTGGCGGCCGGCGCCGGCGCGGTGCCGATCGCGGCCGGATGGGGCGCGGCGGCGGAGCTGCGGCAGCCGCTCGGCCTCGCGGTGGTCGGCGGGCTTGCCGTGTCGCAGGTGCTGACGCTCTTCGTCACGCCGGTGCTCTATCTCGGCTTCGACGGGCTGGCGCGGCGGCTGACGCTGAAGCGGCGGCAGGCGCCGATCGCGGCGGCGCCGGCGGAATGAGGATCCCTGCCCTCCCCTTCACCGTGACCGACTGGGCGGGCGTGGCCGAGACGCGCCATCCCGGCGAGACGGGCGAGGCGACCTGGCGCACGATCGAGATCGGCGACCTCCGGGTGCGGCAGGTGGACTATTCGCCGGGCTACCTGGCCGATCACTGGTGCGACCGGGGGCATGTGCTCTACGTGCTCGAGGGCGAGCTGGAGACGGAGCTCAGGGACGGGCGGCGCTTCGTGCTGCGGCCGGGGATGAGCTACCAGGTCTCCGATTTCGGCGATGCGGCGCATCGCTCCTCGACCCGCACAGGGGCGAAGCTCTTCATCGTCGACTGACTATTCGGCCGGGGCGCGCTTGGCGGTGACCAAGTGGTGGCCGCTGACCTCCTCTCCTGCATCCGGCGCCAGGCGCAGGAAGAAGGGGCAGGCGGCGAGCACCACCAGCGCGGAGATGACGAAGGCGACCGCGAAGTCCGGGACCGTCGCCAGGTGGCGGCCGGCCAGGGACTTGCTGACCTCGAGGCTCGTCGTCGCCAGGACCACGCCGAGGGCGGGGGCCAGCTGCTGCGCCGTGCCCGAGAAGCTGGTGGCGGCCGAGAGGCGGGGGCCGGGGATGTCGGCGAAGGAGAGGGTGTTCAGCGCGGTGAACTGAAGGCTGCGGAACAGCCCGCCGAGCGCCAGCAGGACGAAGATCGCCGAGAGCGGCCAGGCGGGGGTGAAGAGCGCGGCGACGGCGATGCCGGCGGCGGCCAGCACCGAGGTCGCGATCAGCACGGTGCGGAAGCCGAAGCGGCGGAGGATCGGCCGGGCGAGCGGCTTCATCGCAAGCGCCCCGAGGGCCGTTGCGAAGGAAACGAGGCCGGCCGCCGAGGCGGTCTTGCCGAAGCCGACCTGGAGCAGCATCGGCACGAGGAAGGGCGTCGCCCCGGCACCGATGCGGAACAGGCTGCCGACCATCACCCCCTGGCTGAAGGTGCGGATGCGCAGCAGGGAGAGGTCGATGGCCGGGCGCTTCGCCTGGCGGCAATGGCGGATGGCGGCCCAGCCGAACATCAGGCCGAGCACGAGCGAGGCCTCGGGTACGCCGTCGGTGACGACCCCGCGGCCGACGGTCTCGAGGCCGAACATGAAGAGGGCGAGGGCGAGGCCGATCAGCACCAGGCCGACGACGTCGGGCGGGCCGGGGTCGCCGGGCGGGACGTCCTCGATCTTCCAGGCGACGAGGGCGAGGCCGAGCACCCCGATCGGGACATTGATCAGGAAGACGGATTGCCAGCCGAAGGCGTCGGTCAGGAAGCCGCCCAGGGGCGGACCGCTGATCGGGCCGATCATGGCCGGCATGGTCAGCCAGGCCATGGCGCTCAGCATCTCCTCCTTCCGCACCTGGCGGAGCAGGAGGAGGCGGGCGACGGGGACCATCATCGCGCCGCCGAAGCCCTGGAAGACGCGAGCGGCGATCATCTCCGGCACGCCGGCAGCGCGGCTGCACAGGACCGAGGCAAGGGTGAAGATGACGATCGCCGCCATGAAGACGCGCTTGGCGCCGAACCGGTCGGCGACCCAGCCGGAGACGGGGATGAAGACGGTGAGCGCCACGAGGTAGGAGGTGATGGCGACGCCGAGCCGGGCGGGCTCCACCCCCAGATCGGCGGCCATGGCGGGCAGCGCCGTCGTCACCGCCGCACTGTCGAGATTCTGCATGAAGAGCGCGCTGGCGACGATGGCGGCGGTGAGGCGCGGGTCGGGCTTCGGCTTCGGCGCGCTGGTCTCGCTCATGCAGGTGGTTCTACGCCGCGTGCGGGCGCAGTACCACCCGGCCGCTGGCGCGGCGGCCCCGCACCTCCTCCATGGCCTCGCGGAACTGGGCCAGGGGGAAGGCGGCATGCACCTCCGGGCGCAGCTTGCCCTCGCCCCACCATCGGACGAGCTGGCCCCAGAGGGCGCGGGCGCGGGGGGCGTGGAGCTGGCGGTTGTCGCCGGGGGACCAGCCGACATAGGTGCCCCAGTTGAGCCCGGCGACGGCGATGTTCTTCAGCAGCAGCAGGTTCACCGGCAGCTGCGGGATGCCGCCGGCGGCGAAGCCGATGGTGACCAACGTGCCGCCATCGCCGAGGCAGCGGAGCCCCTCGTCGAAGACCGGGCCGCCGAGCGTGTCGAGCACGGCAGCGACGCCGGTGCCGCCGGTCGCCGCGAGGACGGCGTCGCGGAAGGGCTCGGCGCTGTCGAGGACGAGGTCGGCGCCGCGGCCGAGCGGCACGCCGCGCTTCGCCGCCCCGCAGCGGGCGATGACGCGGGCGCCGAGGGCGCGGGCCACCTCGACGCCTGCGAGGCCGACGCCGGCCGCGGCGCCATGGACCAGCACCCATTGGCCGGGGGCGAGCCTCGCCCGCCACATCAGGGCACCGGCGGCGGTCGGGTAGCTGATGGGCATGGCGACCGCCGGCTCGAGCGGCAGGCCATCGGGGATGGCGGTGACGTGGATGGCATCCGCCACCGCCTCCTCCGCCATGCCGCCCCAGTCGAGCACGGCGAAGACGCGGGTGCCGGGGCGCAGCGGCTCCGCCACGTCCGGCGCGCTCTCGGTCACCGTCCCCGCGATCTCCGTCCCCGGGGTGAAGGGCAAAGGGGGCTTCCGCTGGTACCTGCCGGCGACGACGAGCTGCGTCGCGAAGGAGACGCCGGCGGCCTCGACGCGGATGCGGACGCCGCCGGGGCGCATCGGCGGCGGGGGGATTTCCCTCAGCTCCAGCGCGTCGAATTCGCGCCAGGATTCGCAGACGACGGCGCGCATCAGTCGATCCTCACATTGGCATCGCGGACCAGGCGGCCCCAGCGGTCGTACTCGCGCCGGCAGAAGGCGGCGAAGGCGTCCGGGCTGTCGGCCACCGGGTCGGCGCCGAGGGCCGCCAGCCGCTCCCGCACCTCCGGCGCCTGGAGGGCGGCGGCGACGGCCCCCTGCAGGCGGAGGGCGATGGCGGGCGGCAGGCGGGGCGGGCCCCAGATGGCGTACCAGGTGGCGATCTCGAAGCCGGGGAGGCCGGCCTCGGCGACGGTCGGCAGCTCCGGATAGGCGGCGATGCGGCTCGCCGTGGTCACCGCCAGCGGGCGCAGCAGGCCGGCGCGGACGGCGGCGGCGCTGCTCGGGATGCTGTCGAACATCAGCTGGATGGTGCCGGCGATCAGGTCCTGCACCGCGGGGCCGGCGCCGCGATAGGGGACATGGACCATCTCCGTCCCGGTCATCAGCTTGAACATCTCGCCGGCGAGATGCAGCGCGGAGCCGTTGCCGGAGGAGGCGTAGGAGACGCGGCCGGGGTTCGCCTTGAGGTAGGCGATCAGCTCCGGGATGGTCCTGACCGGCAGGCCCGGGTTCACCACCGCGACGAGCGGCACCATGGCGATGTTGGTCACCGGGGTGAAGTCGGCCAACGCGTCGAAGGGCATCGAGGGGTTCAGGTGCGGGATGATGAGGTGGATGGAGGCGTTGACCAGGAAGGTCGCGCCATCCGGCGCGGCGCGGGCCACCGCCTCGGAGCCGATGACGCCGGAGGCGCCGGCGCGGTTCTCGACCACCATCGGCTGGCGGAGCTCCCCTGCCAGGCGGGTGGTGACGACGCGGCCGAGGATGTCGGTCGGCCCGCCCGGCGGATAGGGGATGACGAAGCGGACCGGACGGGCGGGCCAGTCCTCGGCCCGCGCCAGCCCGGGCGTGGCCAGCAGGCCGAGCGCCGCCCTCCGCGTGATCCGCATGCGCGCCCCTTCCCTCATCCGTGGTTCCGGGCAGGATAGGGCGCAGCGACGCGGGAGGAAACGCCATGCAGCCTTACCAGGGGCTCTTCGTGCTGGATGCCAGCCAGGGGATCGCCGGGCCCTATTGCGCGACGCTGCTCGCCGCCTGCGGGGCGGAGGTGGTGAAGGTGGAGCCGCCGGCTGGCGACTGGTCCCGCGGCCTCTCGACCCGGGAGGGCACGCAGAGCGCCATGCATGTCGCCTTCAACCGCGGCAAGCGGAGCGTGGTGCTCGACCTGCAGGAGGAGCGGGCCCGCGCGGCCTTCAAGGCCCTGGCGGCCAGGGCCGATGTGATGCTGGAGGCCTTCCGCCCCGGCGTCGCGCGGCGGATCGGCGTGGTGCCGGAGGCGGGCAAGGCCGATGTCGTCTTCCTCTCCATCTCCGGCTTCGGGCAGCAGGGGCCGCATTCCGAGCGGCCCTGCACGGACAGCGTGGCGCAGGCCTATTCCGGGATGGTCTCGCTCAATATCGGCATGGATGGCGTGCCGCACCGCACCGGCAACCTGATGACGGTCGACATGGTCACCGGCATCTCCGCCTTCGCCGCGGTGCAGGCGGCGCTGGCCGAGCAGGCGCGGGACCGGGTGGCGGCGGCGGCGCCGCGGCGGCGGGTTCTCGACGTCTCGCTGATGCAGGCGGCGGCGGCGCTGATGGCCTTCAACGTCGCCGAGCAGGGGCTGCTCGGGCGGGTGCCGCCGCTCGCCAATGTCCCCTCGGGGACCTATCAGGGCAGCGACGGGCGCTGGTTCATGGTGGCGATGCTGCGGGAGCCGGAATTCGCCACGCTCTGCGAGATCGCCGGGTTGCCGGAGGCGGCGGCGGACCCGCGCTTCGCCAGCTTCGCCGCCCGGGCGGAGCACCGGGAGGCGCTGCTGCCGCTGCTGCGCGGGGCCTTCACCCGCCGGCCCGCCGCCGAGTGGGTGGCGCGCTACCAAGGGGCGCGGATGCTCTGCGACCTCGTCAACACGCCGCTCGACTGGCTGGCGGACCCGCATGTGCAGGCGGTCGGCGCCGCGGTGCCGCTGGACCAGCCGGGGCTCGGCACCCTGCCCTTCCCCAGGCTGCCGGGGCTCGGGCCCTGGAGCGTGCCGGCGCCGGCGCTCGGCGAGCATACCGAGGCCGTGCTGGCGGAGCTTGGTCTCGCGGCCGGCGGGACCAGATAGGAACGGACGGCAGAGGATACTCACACGATGGAGAAAGACGTCCAGGGCCTGCCGATGACCGCCGCCTCGGCCGAGGCGGCCGCAGGCTACGGCCATGCGCTCGACGGTTTCCTGCTCTACCGGGCGGATACTTCCCAGCGGCTGAAGGCGGCGCTCAAGCTCGATCCCGAGAGCCCGATGCTGGTGCTGCTGAAGGGCACCTTCGCCATGCTGGCCGCCAACTCCGCCTTCGCCCCGGCGGCGGTGGAGGCGGCGGCGAAGGCGGGGGAGCTGGCCGCACGCGGCACGGCCCGCGAGCGGGCGCATGTGGCGGCGCTCGCGGCCTGGGCGGAGGGCGATATGGCGCGCGCGCTGGCCGCCTGGACGGGGATCATGGCGGAGCATCCGCATGACCTGCTGGCGCTGCGCCTCCACCACTACAACGCCTTCTGGCGTGGGCGGGCGGACATGATGCTGGCGGCCGTCAACGGCGTGCTGCCGCATTGGGGGCCAGACGAGCCGGGCTACCACAACGTCCTCGCCTGCCAGGCCTTCGCCAACGAGGAATGCGGCAACTACCTGGTCGGCGAATCCGCGGGCCGGGCGGCGGTCGGCATCAACCCGGCCGATCTCTGGGCGACGCATGCCGTCGCCCATGTGATGGAGATGCAGGGGCGGCGGGGCGAGGGCATCGCCTGGACCTCGGGGCTCGAGCAGCATTGGGACGGGGGCAACAACCTCACCCATCACCTCTGGTGGCACCGGGCGCTGTTCCACTACGAGCGGGGCGAGCACGACCAGGTGCTGGCGCTCTACGACCGCAATTTCCGCAATCTGGACAGCCCGGTGACGCTGGCGATGCCGGACCTCGCCATCGACATGCAGAACGCCATCTCCATGCTCTACCGCCTGCGGCTGCAGGGGGTGGATGGCGGGTGGCGCTGGGCGGAGCTGGCCGACAAGGCGGAGGCGCGGATCGGCGACTGCCAGCAGGGCTTCAACCTGCCGCATTTCATGATGGCGCTGGTGGTGACGGGGCGCTTCGAGGCGGCGGAGCGGATGCTGGCGGCGGTGCGCGACTATGCGCGCAGCCACAATGGCGGCAATGCCGCGATCATCGGCCAGTATGCCCTGCCGATCTGCGAGGCGGTGCTGCGGCATGGGCGCGGCGACTATGCCGGCGCGGTCGCGGCGATGCGGCCGGCGCTCGGCGGGATGCATGCGCTCGGCGGTAGCCATGCGCAGCAGGACGTGCTGGAGCAGTTCTTCCTCGATGCCGCCATGCGGGGGGGGCTCGAGGAGGATGCGCGGCTGCTGCTGGAGCGGGTCGCGGGCCGGCACCCGGTGCCGCCGGAGCGGCGGGCGGGCTACCGGAAGGCGGCGCGCGCCATCCTACATTGATGGGGCGTAGGCGTTCTCGAGGGCGCCGATGCCCTCGATCGTCACCGTGACCTGCATCCCCGGCCGCATCGGCAGGGCGCCGAGCGAGGTGCCGCAGGCGATGACGTCGCCGGGGTGCAGCGTCATCTCGCGCGAGATCAGCGAGACGATGCGCGCCGGCGGCAGGATCATGTCCTCCAGCGGGTAGTCCTGCCGCACCCGCCCGTTCAGCGCGACGGTGACGCGGGCGGCGTGCCAGTCGAAGCCGGTGGCGATGGCCGGGCCGATGGGGCCGAAGGTGTCGCAGCCCTTGGCGCGGGCCCATTGCGGGAAGGAGGCATCGGCGGTCAGCAGGTCGAGCGCGGTGACGTCGTTGACGGCGGTGTAGCCGAAGATGGCGGCCTCGGCCTCCGCTTCGTCGACGGCCGTGACGCTGCGGCCGATGACGATGCCGAGCTCGCCCTCGTAGAGCACCTTGCCCTCGTAGCCGGCGGGCGGGCGGATGGCGGCGCCGGGGCCGATGACGCAGCGCGGGTTCTTCAGGAAGTAGAGCGGGAATTCGGGGATGGCATGGCCCCCCTTCGCCGCGGCGGCGTGGAAATTGTTCCAGAGGCCGATGAAGGCGCCGGGCCGCACCGGCGGCAGCAGGCGGAGCGCCGCGAGCGGCAGGCGCTCGCCCGTCGGCTGCGGCGTGGTGAAGAGGTCCCCGGCTTGGACGGCGACCTCCTCGCCCTCGAGCATGCCGAAGCCTTCGCCGCCGTCATGGGCGTAGCGAACCCAGAGCGTCATCCGAGCGTCCTTCAGTTATGGGGCAGCCTGAGGCCGGGCTCGTCCCACTCCATCGCCGCCAGCTTGCCGGTGGTGGAGAGGGTGATGAAGGCCGTGCGCAGGCCCTCGCCGCCGAAGCAGAGATTGGTCGGCATCGGCTCCGGCATCTTGGCGACGCGGAGGATCTCGCCGGCGGGCGAGACGGTGGTGATCTCGCCGCTGACGAGGGTCGCCACGCAGACATTGCCGGCGGCCGTCGCCGCGACGCTGTCGAGGCGGCGGTAGCCGGGGAATTGGCAGAGCACACGGCCGCCATTGGAGGAGGGCCAGGGGTCCTTCCGCAGCACGCCGGGGCCTTCGACATCCCAGGCCCAGAGCCGGCCGGTCTCTGTCTCGGCGGCGTAGAGGGTGCGGCCATCGGGCGAGAGCGCGATGCCGTTGGCGCCGCCGAAGATGGGATAGGCCGCCTCGACGATGCGCGACCCGTCCGTGGCGGCCCAGTAGACGCCGCCATGGTCGCGGTCGCGGGCGCGGACCTTGCCGAGGTCGCTGAACCAGAAGCCGCCCTCGCCCGGGCTGCCATCGGGGGCGAAGACGATGTCGTTCGGGCCCTTGAGCCTGTGCTCGCCGCAGCGGTCGTAGAGCACGCGCACATCGCCCGAGGCGGGGTCGATCACCTCGATCCGGCCGCCGCTGTAGTCGGGCGCCTGGCCGATGGGGCGGATGAAGCCCGGCTCCTCATGCCAGAGGAAGCCGCCATTGTTGCAGCAGAAGATATGGCCGCCCGGGCCGAGGGCGATGCCGTTCGGCCCGCCGCCGGGGCGGGCGACGGTGCTCTTGGTCCCGTCCGGGGCGACGCGGGTCAGGATGCCGGCGGCGATCTCGACCAGGACGATGCTGCCATCGGGCATGGCGACCGGCCCCTCCGGGAAACGCAGCCCCTCGGCCAGGATGCGCAGCTCCGCCATGATTCCCCTCCCCTCGACGCTCGTTGCCGGGGATCATGCGCGAGACGCCGGGGCTTGCAACCCCGGCCGCCTCACTTCGGCGCCCAGAGCTCGATCGGCCCGCGCTCCTCCGGCACCTCGCCGACCTGGTGGTAGTCGCTCTCCAGCGCCTCGGCGATGATGGCTGCGGCGCTCTCGCGCAGCCGCGGCCACCAGCCGCGGTCGATGACGACGAAGCGCGGCCGGCTCGCCATGATGCGCGCCACCTCGGTGTCGGTGTTGATGCCGGCGATGTCGGTGAACTCCCCGGTGAGCTGGGCGGGGAAGATGAAGCGCGTCGGCAGCGCCGCATCGGTCAGCGCGTAGATCACCGGGTGGTAGTTGGCGACGAAGATGGTCTCGCCCGGCTTCAGCTCGGCGCGGATCAGGCGGCTGATCTCGACCACCGGGTCGGCCTCGAACAGGCCGATGCCGCGGTCGACGCGGGCCGTCGCATCGGCGCGCCAGGAGCCGACGAGCACCACGGCGACGAGCAGGGCGAAGCCGGCGGCGCGGCGCCGCGCCGGCAGCCAGCGGGCGATCTGCCAGCAGCCGAAGGTCGCCATCAGCGCCAGCGAGGGCAGCCAGAGCAGGAAGTAGTGCGGGTAGAAATAGCCCGGCGAGGCGACGCCGACGCTGGCGGCGACGAACCAGGCGAGGCCGACCCGCACCAGCATCCCGGCGATGCCGCGCCGCGGCAGCCATCGCAGCAGGGCGAGGCCGGCCAGCGCCAGGGGCCAGAGCAGGGTCAGGATCTCGACCAGGATGCGGTGGAAGGATTCGGTCGCGCCGAGCCGCCCCTGGGCATAGCGGAGCGGGCCGAGGAAGGTGCCGTCGAGGAAGTCGGAAAACGCCCCCTGCCACCAGTAGAGCAGGCCGAAGACGAGCGTCGGCAGGGCGCAGAGCCCGGCATAGGCGGCGGCCATGGCCAGCGCCCGCCGCCAGGGCAGCAGGCGGTGCCAGAGGGCGGGGAAGACCATGAGCGCGAAGCAGAGGCAGCCCTCCACCACCATCACCGGCTTGATGGCGAGCGCCGCGCCGATCAGCAGGCCCATGGCGACGAGGCCGGGCCAGCCGGGCGCCCGGCCGTGGCGGAGCGTCCCGTTGAGGCCGCGGATGCCGAGCGCCATGGCGGCGGCGACCATCGGCGCGAAGAGGATCTCGGTATTGCTGGCGAGCCCGCCCATCCGGAGGCTGTGCGCCACATAGATGAAGCCCGCCGCGAGGCCGATGCCGCGCGGCCCCTCCGCCGCCCGCACCACGCCGTAGAGCGCCCAGGCGGTGAGCGCCACGCAGAAGCAGCCGAGCAGGCGGATGGTGGCGATGCTCTCGCCAAGCATCGCCATGGCGACGGCGAAGACCGCCGGGGCGCCGACCGGATGCATGTCCCAGACCGCGACCAGCGGCCAGTTGCCGCGCAGCCATTGCTGGGCCTGGACCAGATAGAGTCCCTCATCCGTGTCGACCACCGCGGTGGTGAAGCCGAGGGCGCGCAGCAGCAGCGAGGCCAGCAGCATCGCCAGCGGGACGACGAGAATGCCGAAGACGCGGTCGATGGCGGCGAAAGGGGCCCGCAGGCGCGAAGAAAGGCTCATCTGGGGCCCCCGCTTACCATGGACGGAGGGGCGGGAAACCCTCCTTGTCCCGGGCTGCCTCACCCCCGCCCGTAGCGGAGGAGGACCCTGCCCGGCCCGGTGCCGGTGCGGCGGGGGACGAGGCTCGGCTCCGCGCCCGGCTGGTTGCCGAACCAGGTGCCGTAGAGCCCTTCCAGCACCGCCCCGACCCAGCCGCCGGAGGGGTCCGCCCCCGTCGCCACCAGCGGCGCGGCGCAATGGGTGACGACGAGCGCGCGGTCGTTCGGGTCGAGGGCGATCTCGGCCCAGCCCCAGTCGGCCGCCGCCAGCGCCTCGTTCACCCGGGCCTCGAGCTCGGCGAGGCCGGCGCAGGCGGGCAGCGGCGTCAGCGCGGCGAAGCGGGCGCCGACCGCGCGCAGCAGCGCGTCGCGCGAGGCGGCGTCGAGATTGGCGTCGAGCGTCTCGACCAGGGCGCGGAGGAAGCCGCGCCACTGCGCCGCGACGCCGCGGCGCGCGAGATAGCTGAGGGCATTGGGCTCGGCGGCCGTCATGCGGGGCCCTTCCTGGGCGAGGAGCGGAGTGTCCATCACTTGTCGAACCTGTAGCGGGCGAAGAACATGCCGCGCGCCTCGTTCCAGTTCGCCGTGCGGTCGTAGCGCAGCAGCGCGCCGAGGCGAAGGTTGGGCGTCACGGCGTATTCGGCATCGCCGCGGACGCCGCCGATGAGGCCGGAGGCGCTGCGCGCCGCCTGGCTGGCCCTGGCGGTCGGGTCGCTGCCGAGCGAGGATTCGAGCTGCGCCTGCGCCCCGGCATCGGTCGGGAAGTAGCGGGCGCCGTCCTCGCGGTAGCTCTGGTAGCCGATGGTCCCGCCGAGCCGCCAGGACAGGTCGCCGTCGCGCCCGCGCCAGTCGAGCGGGATGTTGGCGGCGAAGTAGCTCTGCGGGCTGAAATAGCCGCCATTGCCGGTGGTGAAGAGGCGCTGGTTGTTGTCATAGGCGAAGTAGACGAGGTCGAGGCCGGTCGCCAGCTCGTCCCCCGGCCGCCGCCAGACCTGGTAGGAGGCGCCCGCCCCCGCCTCGAAGCGGCTGTTGCTGGCGGTGTTGCGGCCGCTGAAGGTCGAGTAACCGGCGCCGGCATAGAGCCCGACCGGCCCCCCGCCGTATTCGAGCTGCGCCCGCCCGCCGGTGCGGACCACGCCGCCCCAGACCTGCCCGCTCGCCGGGTCCCGCAGGCCGGACCAGGCGAGCAGGCTGTCCGTCACCGAGCGGCGCTCCGCCGTCAGCCGCAGCCTGAGGGTCGGGCCGAGCGAGGGCGCGAACTCCACCCCGCCCAGGACATTCTGCTCGCGGAAGCCGATAGGCGAGGTGCCGATATCGGCGCGGAAGCCCTCCCGCGCATAGCCGAGGCCGAGGCCGACGCCGGTCGCGGTGGTGTCGCGGGCGGTGAGGCGCTGGCGGTCGGCGGGGCTCGCCGAAGGGGTGGTGCCCTGCAGGCCGGGCGCCAGCGCATTGCTGCCATAGGCGCGGAGGCCGTCGATGTTGTCGGCGTTCAGCTTGCCGGTGGCGATGCTGACCGGCGTCACCGTCGCGGTGATGCGGCCGCCCGGCGCGATCGAGGCTTCGAGCGGGGCCGAGACCTCCTCCAGCCGGTCGGTGCCCCTGGTGCCGGAGCGGGCGCGGTAGGCGACGGCGCCGCCGAGCCGCGCCGCCGTCTCCTCCCGCACCGCGCCGAGCTCGCGCTGGATCTCGGCATCGACCGGGTCGAGGGCGGGGGCGAGCGGCACGGCAGTGCCGGGCAGGCCGCCGCGGCGGAAGGGGTTGTCGCGGCCCGCCTGGGCCAGCATGGGGCCGTTGCCGGCCATCGGGTCGCCGCCGAAGCTTCCCCCCTGGGCCGCCTGCGAGCGGCGCTGCGCCGCGGCCATCTCCAGCGCGCGAAGGGCCCGGCGGTTCTGGCCGGAGGCGCGGGCGAGGCGGGCCTCCATCAGCGGCACGCGGGCATCGCCGGGGCTGAGGGCGCGGGCCTCGACCAACAGCGCCTCGGCCCGGCCCCAGTCGCGCGCGGCGATGGCGGCGTCCATCGCGGCGAAGCGGGCCTCGAGGCTGGTCGGGTCGGCCTGGAGCACGCGGTCCGCGATGCGGCCGGCGGCCTCGGGCTGGTTGTCGCCCTGGTAGAGCCGGGCGAGGGCGAGGTTGGCCGGTCTATTGGCCGGATCGCGCGCCAGGACGGGGGCCAGAAGGTCATAGGCGCCGGCGCGGTCGCCCTGCTCGTTCAGCCGGTCCGCGGCGCGGATGGCGAGGCCGGATTGCAGCGCGGCGGCCTGGCGGCGCTCCTCCCCGGTGAGGTTGGGCAGGGCCTCCACGGCGCGGGCGAGGGCGATGGCATCCGCCTCCGCCCCGGCGCCGAGCAGGGCGGCGGCGATGCCGAGTCGGGCCGAGGCACTGGCACGCGGGTTGGCGGCGAGCGCCGCCCTCCCCGCTTCCGCCGCCCCGGCCGGGTCGTTCAGCTGGCCGAGCTTGCGGATGGCGAGCTGGGCGCCGTTGCCCGTCGGGTCGGCACGGCGGGCGATGCCGTTCAGCACGGCGCGGCCCTCGGCCTGCTGGCCGGAGCGCCAGAGATTGGCCGCCGCCTGCACCTCGGCGGCGGTGCGGGCGCGGGCCAGCAGGCCGTTCATGTCCGCGTTGCGCAGGCGGACGGGGATGCGGTTGAGGTAGTCGGCCGCATCGGCTGGGCGGGCATCCTCCTCGGCGAAGAGCGAGGCGGCATGCAGCGCGTCGGGGTTGCCGGTGGCGGCCGCGGCATCCATCAGCTGCCGCGCCTCGATGCCGTTGCCCTGGCGGGAGAGCAGGCGGGCGAGGTCGAGGCGGATCCAGGGGCTGGACGGGTCGGCCTGCAGCGCCTGGCGCAGCATGAGGGCGGCCGCCGCCGGGTCCGGGTTGCGCTGGGCCTCGGTGCGGAGGGCATTCGCCCGGCCGGCCATGGCATCGCCGCCGGCGAGCGGGCCGCGGGCGCGGCGCTGCAGCTCCTCCGCCTCGGCGAAGCGGCCCCCCTGCTGCAGCACCTCGTAGAGGCCGCTGGCCGCGGCGCCGAGATTAGGGCGGCGGCCGAGTGCCGCCCGGTAGCGGGATTCGGCGCCGGCGAGGTCGCCGCGGCGCAGCGCGAGGTCGCCGAGCAGGGTGTCGGCATCGGCCTTGTCGCCGGCGCCGCGGCCGGTGGCCCGGCGCAGCGTCTGCTCCGCGGCGTCGAGGTTGCCGGCCTGGAGCTGGCCGCGGGCGGTGGCGAGGTCGGCGGCATAGCCGGCGCCGTCGAGCGCGCGCTGCCACTGGTCGCGCTTCTCCGGCGCGAGGCGGATGGCGCGCTCGAGCAGGGTGCGGGCCTCGCCGTAGCGGCCCTCGCGCAGGCGGACCAGGCCGAGGCCGCCGGTCGCATCCGCATCCTCCGGGCTGCGGGCGAGGGCGGCCTCGAAGTCGCGCTGGGCGTCACGCAGGCGGCCGGCATTCAGTTGCTCGAAGCCGCGGATGCGGGTGAGGCTCGCCTCGTCCGGCGCACCGGCGGGCGGGTTCTGCGCCTCGGCCAGCTTACGGGCGATGTCGGCGTCCTTCGGGAAGCGCTCGAGGAAGGACTGGAGCGCCGGGACGATCTCCCGGCTCGGCCCCTGCCAGAGCAGCGCCTGGCGCCAGGCCGCCGTCGCGGTGTTCGCCACCTCGGGGTTGGCGGCGAGTTGGCGCAGGCGGCCGATGCCGTCGTAGCGGCTGGCGGCGCGGTAGGTCAGCACCTGCGCATAGGCGAGCTGGAGGCGCATGTCGTTCGGCGAGCGGTCGGCGAGGCGGGCGAGGCCGTCGCGCGCCTCCGGGTAGCCCTGCTCCACCCCGGCCAGCGTCGCGTAGTATTCCTGGGCGTAGCCGTCGGGCGGCGCCGCGCCACGGAACAGCTCCTGGTAGCGCTGCACGGCCTCGGCGGCGCGGCCGGCCTGGGCGAGGCGGCGGGCCTCGGCGAGGGCGGAGATGTCGACCGTCGCGGCGCGGACGGTGATGTCGGTCTCGCCGAGCCGCGGGTCGTCCGGCGCCACCTGGCGCAGCCGGGCGAGGTAGCTCTCCGCCGGCTGGCGGTTGCCGAGCTGGGCATGCGCCTGGGCGGCGCCGGCCAGCGCCTCGACGTTGCGCGGGTCGACGACGAGCACCCGCTCGAGGGTGCGGACGACCAATTCCGGCCGGTTCTGCAGGCGCCAGTAATTCGCCTGGTCGAGCAGGGCGGCGATGGCGCCCTCCCGCCCGCCCTGGGCCGGGGCGGCGGGCCGGGCCGGCGCCTGGGCCGGCACCTGGGCCAGCGCCACCCCCGGCAGGGCGAGCGCTGCGGCGATGAGGGGCGCGCGGCGGAGCATCAGCTTGTCCTCATGCGCAGGCGGCGGATCGCCCGGCGCCGCAGCACCCAGTAGAAGGGCACGGAGACCAGCAGGATCGCCAGGGCGAGCAGGCCGAGCAGCCCGCCCGGGCTCGCCGAGAGGTAGACCTGCGGCCAGAGCCAGGGCGGCAGCACGCCCGTGTTGTAGCTCCGGCCGAGGGTGTAGCCCTGGATCTTGCCGGCGGTGAGCAGGACGAGGTCGCCCTCGACGCGGGGCAGCTGCTCCGGGTTCTGCAGGGCGGCGACCATGTCCTCGAGCGCCGCCGGCGTGGTGCCGGTCAGCGCCAGGACGGAGCGGCCGGGCTTCAGCGGGGATTCGAAGCCGAAGACCGCGCCGAGCCCGTCGCCCGGCGCCGCCAGCTGGGCCGAGGCGCGCTCCGCCGCCGCTGCCCGGCCGCCGCCGAAGAGGTGGCGGAAGCCGGCCAGCATGTCGGGCAGCGCCACGGTGAGGCGGTTGCCGTCGATCTGCACCGGCGCATCCTGCATCAGCTGCGGCAGGGCCGGCTGGCGGCCGAGCGCGCCGATGATGATCAGGTCCTTCTCCATGGCCTGGGCCAGTGCCTGCGGGCGGACGACCTGCACGCCCGTTGCCGGATAGCCAACGAGGGAGGAGATGCGGCCGATCAGGCCGAGGAAGGCCGAGACCTCGCTGGCGCTCGGCCGGTCGGGCAGCACCACAGCCGTGATCGAGAGGTCGGCGAGGCGGGTGAAGGGGAAGCCGGAGCTGGCGAAGTAGGCGAGATTCGGCAGCTTGGTGAAGCGGTAGGCCGCAGAGAGGTCGATGGTGCTGTCCGGGTCGATGCCGGCGCGGATGTCGCCCGGAATGGCGACGCAGTCGCCGCGCGAGAGCGGACGCATGTCGAAGCGCAGCTGCAGCTCGTTCTGGCCGAAGACGATCCAGGGCGGAATGCCGACCCGCGCTTCGGAGCGGTCGCCGCTGCGGCCGAACCAGCCGGCAAGGGCGGAGAGCGGCCAGGCCGCCTCCGGCCCGCGCAGCGGGAAGCTCTTGAGGTAGAGGTCGTTGATCGTCGCGTCGACGCGGGAGACGGCGACGTCGACGATGGGGCCCGGGGGGGCGCGGAAGCGGATATCGGCCTGGAGCGGCTGGTTGCGCCAGGTGAAGAGGTCGGGCGCAGTGCGGAAGGGGATGGAGACGGCGCCCGGCGCATAGCCGGAGACCTGGAGTTCCGTCGGGTCGACCAGCTCGCCGAGCTTCACCGGGCGGTTGCTGCGGATCCAGCGCGGCGCATCATAGGGCTGGCGGGCCGGCACGTCCGGCAGCTGCACGAGGGCGGCCTCGCCCGACAGCGCCTCGCGCCCGACCGCGAGGACGGAGGCCGCGGCCACCGCCTCCGCCCCGGTCCGCCCGCCGAGCAGGAGGATGAGGCCAAAGGGGTCGTTCGGGTTGGGCAGCAGCGCCACGGTCGGCCCGTCGAAGCGCGGCAGGGGCATGCCCTGGACGACGTCGCCGCTGGTGGCGACCAGCACCGCATGCCCGCGCGGCGGCGGCGCGGCGGCGACGGGGAAGCGCGCGGTGCGGTAGTCCGCCTCCACCGCGAACCAGGAGGAAGCGATGGCCGCCGCCCGCAGCACGTCATTGCCCGCGCCATCGGCGAGGATGACGGGCAGCACAAGCTGCTCGCGCAGCAGCCGCGGGTCGAAGAAGGGCTCCGGCAGCCGCGCCAGGTCGCGCATCAGCGGCAGCTTCTCGAGCGTCAGGCTCAGCGTCGAGGTGTCGGAGACGGTGGCCCAGAGCAGGCCGGAGAGCGGGTCGTTGCACTCTACCGCATAGCGGCCGGAGAAGCGGAAGTTGAGCCGGTTGTTGTCGGCGAAGAAGACCGGGTTCACCGGGAATTCGAGCGGGCCGAAAGTCGGCCGGTTGCGGTCCGGCTGGATGGCGCCGACGAACTGCTCGTTCAGCGCGACCGAGATCTGGCTCAGCTCCGGGATCAGCTGGGGCGAGGTGGAGCCCTGCAAGACGAGGCGCGCCTCCGTCACCACCTCGTCGCCGCGAACGCCGAAGAGCACGCCCTGCAGGTCCGAGGTGCCGCGCAGCTGCATCGGCGCGCGGAGGCCGAGCTGGCGAAGCGTGGTGCTGATGCGGCGCGTGCCGAGCGTCGGGTCCTGCGCGCCGGGCGCGGCCAGTGCCGGGGCGAAGGCGGGGGCCTGGCCGGCGGGGCGCGTCTGGGCGGCCGCGGGGCCTGCGGCGGCGAGGCCGAGCGCCGCGAGCAGCCAGGCCGCGGCGCGGCGCGGGGCGACGCGGGCGGGTGCCGGCGGGCGCGCCGGCTCGGCGATGACCGGGGCCTGCGGGTCCAGGCCACGGCGGCGGCGCAGCGAGAATTGCGAGCCTCCCCGCACCAGCCCCGTGATGCTCACCATCACCTCCCGCAGCGAGCGGAGCGGCCGGTCGGTCCGCGTGTCGTCCCAGGCCATCCAGGCATCGGCCCGGCCGAGCACGGCGCGCGCGATGCGGCCCTCGTCATGCAGATCCTGCGGGGCGAAGCGCACCTGCAGCCGCCCCTCCGACCAGCGCAGCACCTCGGCCGGCAGCGGGATCGCCTCGCCGCCGCAATGCAGCTCGAGCGTCACCACCGCATCGTCGAGCATGCCCTCCGGCCGGTCGGCATAGACGGCGGCGCCGCCGAGGGAGAGGTCGCGGGTGTCGCCCTCGACCGTGCGGCCGTCGGGCAGCAGGATGGTCGCCGGCACGTCGGCGCTGATCCGCGCCCGCTCGCGGAGCTGGCGCCGCTCGCGCCCGACCGCAAGCCCGGTCATCACCGTGATGAAGCAGAGCCAGCACCAGACGAGGTTCAGCATGTAGGCCTGGAATTCGAGGCTCTGGCTCGGGTTGTTCAGCAACCCCAGGACGCCGAAGGCGAGGCCGGCGGCGAGGAAGAGGGCAAGCACGACGTTCGGCCCGACGGCGCGCATGTCGAAATACCCGTCCAGCAGCGTGCCGCCCTTGTCGGTCACGTTGAACTTGCCGCGGCGCGGGTCGAGCAGGGTCGCCAGCGTCACCGGCAGGAGGTAGACGGCGAGCACGGCCTCGTAGATCTCCGACCAGAAGGAATGGCGGACGCGGCCCTGGATGCGGCTCGCCGTCACGATGGAATGGATGATGTGCGGCCCGGCATAGGCGACGATCGCCAGCGGCGAGGCGGCGATGATGGTCTGCCCGCCGAGCAGATAGGCCAGCGGCGCGGTGAGGAAGACGAAGCGCGGCAGCGGGAAGAGGAAGTGGAACATCGCCATGAAGTAGCAAAGCCGCTCCGACCACCCGAGGCCGCTCGCGGTCAGCGGGTTCTCGATGCGGAGGATCTGGATCATCCCTCGCCCCCAGCGCATGCGCTGGCCGATATGCAGCATCAGCCGCTCCGTCGCCAGGCCGGCGGCCAGCGGCACGCGCAGATAGGCGGTGCGCCAGCCGCGGCGCTGCATGCGCAGCGAGGCGTGGCAGTCCTCCGTCACCGTCTCGGTCGGCACACCGCCGATCTCCTCCAGCGCCTCGCGCCGAATGACGGCGCAGGAGCCGCAGAAGAAGGTGCCGCCCCAGAAGTCGTTGCCCTGCTGGATGAGGCCGTAGAAGAGCAGCCCCTCGTTCGGCACGCGCGAGCCGGAGGCGAGGTTCCGCTCGAAGGGATCGGGCGAGTAAAAGTGGTGCGGCGTCTGCACCATGCAGAGCCCGCGGTCGCGCAGCAGCCAGCCGACAGTGAGCTGGAGGAAGGCGCGGGTCGGCACGTGGTCGCAGTCGAAGATGGCGATGTACTCGCCCTCGGTGAGGCGCATGGCGTGGTTGATGTTGCCGGCCTTGGCGCCCTCGTTGCCGGCGCGGGCGATGTAGTTGGCGCCGACCTCGGCAGCGAAGCGGCGGAACTCCTCGCGCCTGCCGTCATCCAGCACATGGACGCGGAGCTTCTCGGGCGGCCAGTCGATGGCGAGGGCTGCGAAGATGGTTGGCTTCACCACCTCCAGCGGCTCGTTGTAGGTCGGGATGAAGACGTCGACGACTGGCCATGCGTCGATGTCCTCCGGCAGCGGCACCGGCTTGCGCTCGAGCGGCCAGAGCGTCTGGAAGTAGGAGAGGATGAGCGCGACGACGGCGTAGATCTCGGCCAGCACCAGGCCGGTGCCGAGGAAGCTCTGCCAGAAGCCGTTGTAGTCGAGCGTGTCGTTCAGCCGCCAGTAGATGTAGCGCAGCGACACGATGGAGGAGAGGGCGGCGAGGGCGAGCGTCACCACCCGGCTCCGGAAGACGTTGGCGACGAGGAAGAGCAGCACGCCGCCGATCGCCAGATAGGCCTGGTTCTCCGGGTCGAGCGGGGCGACGATCACCGTGAGCGCGGCCACGAGGCCGGTCAGCATGGCGAGGGCGCCGCCGATGCGGCTGCGCATGAAGGGCAGGCGCGCGAGGCGGTCGCGGGTGGTGATGCTCATGGCGCGACCGGTTCCAGAACCTGGGGGAAGGACGGCAGCAGGGCGGCGAGGCCGCGCGCGACCTCCTCGATGTCGAGGGCGGCGGGGCTGTCGGGCGCCTCGGCGTGCAGCAGGCGCTGGGCGGCAAAGGCTTCCGCCACCGCCTCGTCGCGGCAGACGGCGCCGAGCAGGCGCGGGCCGAGATGCCGCACCAGCGCCTCGGCCACCGCGCGGGACAGGCGGGAGCCGGCCTCCACCTGGTTCAGCACGACGCGCACGCGGGCGGCAAGGAGCGTGGCGAGCGTGCCGCTGCCGAGGAAGCGGCCGCTGTCGATCTCCGGCACCAGGGCGGCGCTGGTCGCATCCGCCAGCAGCACGGTGACGACGTGATCGGCGAGCGGCGCCAGCAGGTTCAGCATCTGCGAGGGGCCGGGCGGCAGGTCGGCGAGCAGGACGAGGCCGGGCTCGGCCAGCATGGCGCGCACCGGGGCGAGCAGCAGCTCCGGCTCCCGCTCCAGCGCGGTGGCGAGGCGGAGCGCGGCGCGGATGTCGCTCGCCCCATGCGGCAGCAGGCCGATGCCGGATTCGGTGCGGCGGAGGAGGCTGCGCCAGTCGGGCCGGCGGGGCAGCTCGGTCATGAAGCCGGCGCCGTCGCGCACCGGCAGGCCGAAATGCAGGCGGAGCGCGTTCTGCGGGTCGCAATCCATCGCCAGCACGCGCTGGCCGGCCCGCTGCAGCGCATCGGCCAGGTTAGCGGCGAGCGTGGTCTTGCCGACGCCTCCCTTAGGCGCGGCGACGCAGATCAGCGGCATGCTGCCCTTCCCCGACCGTCCCTAGCGCGCGCCGGGAGGGCCGCCGGCGAGGCGGAGGGCGGCGAAGGGCGAGGCCGGGTCCGGCACGGCGCCGCTCACCAGCCGCATCACCTCGGCGAGCGGCAGGGTGACCATGCCGGCAGGCAGCAGGCCGGATTGCGGCGCCGGACAGCCCGGGCGGGCGAGGCCCTCCGCCATGTCGTGGAGCAGGGTGGCAAGCGTACCCGCCGAGGCCGCCGGCGGTGCGGCCATGGCCGACGCCGGCCGGCGAGAGGCCCCGGCGAGGGACGGCGGCGCGGACTCGGGCAGCGGGTAGCTGAGATCCACCGGGCCGGGCGGGGGCTGGCCCGCGAAGTCGGCGGGCAGCGGGACGAAGCTCGGGGGCGGCACCAAGGCGGCGGGCAGCGCGGCCGCCGGCGGGGCCGGCTTCACCGCCGCGACCGCGGCTTCCAGGGCGGCGCCGATCAGCGGGTAGGATTGCCGAGCATTGTCCAGCGATTGAGACGGCACGCCGCGTACCGGCTCATTCCGAAAGCTCCGGTAGCGGAGGCTGGGAGACTTTAAGGCTGCCGCCATTCGCGCAACATCCAAGTCCCGCGTCATCGCGTAACTGTTCCCTTCGATGAAAACAACATGCCGTGATGTGGCCGAAAATGAAACAGGATTGTGGAAGCGGGATCAAGATTTACGCAGACCCGGGCTCGCTTATCGCCGCGCCAGGCGGGCCAGGAGGCTGAGCGCCGCCGAGTAGTAATCCGGTGCTTCGCCGACCGAGGACTCGGCCCGCTGCGCCACCGGGCCGGTGGGCCGCTGCGCCCCGGCGAGGCGGGCCACGGCCGTAACCCCCGGCGAGGCCGCATAGGGGGCGACGGCATCGCTAGTCAGGTCCGCCCAGGCCGGCATGACCAAATGCGCGGGATCGGTCCAGAAATTGCGCACGCGGTCGAGCGCCGGCTCTCCTCCGAGGCCCGCCCAGGCGAGGTAGAGCGGCACCCGCACCGCGTCGTAGGAGAAGCGCGGCGGCCAGTTGGCCGGCAGGGTCAGGCCGCCATCCGTACGGCCGAGCACCGCCCAGTCCGGCGGCAGGCCCCAGCGGCCGAAGCGACAGGCACGCAGCAGCATCAGCCCATCGGCGGCGACCCGCACCCAGGCCGGGTCGGGCACCGCCCGCGCCAGGGCCCCGAAGGCGGGAAAGACGTAGTAGGAGGGGTTGATGACCACTCCCTCCGCCTGGTCGAAGCCCCGCGCCCCGGGCAGCAGCACGCTGTAGGCGCCGACCCGGCGAACCAGCAGGCGCAGGATGTCCCGCGCGATGGCGGTGCCGAGGGCGGTATGGTCCGGCTCGTCCCAGCGCGCCCCGGCCTCGAGCAGCGCCCAGGCGATGCAGATGTCGCCATCCGTCGCATTGTTCGGGTCCTCGACCGGGAGCGCGGCATCGGGCCGGAAGCGCCAGGCATGCAACGTGTCGCCCGGCCGCCGCAGCACCCGCCGCGTCCAGCCCAGGATCCGCTCGAAGCCCGGCCGGTCGTCGGCGCCGAGGGCGAAGAGCAGCCCCCAGCCCTGGCCCTCGGAATGGGAAACGCCGCCATTGCCGCTATCGACCACCCGGCCTTCCGGCAGGAGAAAGCGGGACTGGAACAGGAACCATTCCGAGCGGAAGGCATCCGCGGCATGGGCGCCGCCGGCACAGGCGAGTGCGGCGAGGCCAGCCAGGGCGCCCCGCCGGGTCGGCCCGCGGCCGGCGCGGGAGGGCTCGGATGGGATCGGCACCAGCCAGTTCTCGGTCAGGGTTGCGGAACGCATTCCTGTAGCAAAAGTGCCGCTCTTGAGCAACCAAGGGTTGCTGAACCCTCCGTGACCGCGGGAGTTGCGCCCGTCCTCGAGGGGGCTTGCCACAACCGTGCCTACGCGGTCCCCTGGCCCGACGCCAGACCGCGGGGGATGCTCTCCATGACCAAGCTTGCCACCTTCTCCGATGCGAAGGGACCGCGCCTCGGCGCCGTGCTGGAGGATGGCCGCATCCTCGACCTGGCCGCGGCCGGGGGCATGCCCGCCGACATGCTCGGGCTGATCGAGGCCGGGCCGGGGGCGCTGACCGCGGCCCGGGCGCTGGCCGCCGCGCCACCCCCGGCCGCCATCCGGCCGGCCGGCAGCTACCGGCTGCTCGCCCCCATCCCCCGCCCGCGCCGCAACGTCTTCTGCGTCGGCCGCAACTACATGGACCATGTGGCGGAGGGCGACCGCACTCGCGGCATCACCCAATCCGAGCTGCCGCAATTCCCGCAATTCTTCACCAAGGCGCCGGAGGCGGTGATCGGGCCGGACGACCTCGTCCCCGCCCATACCGGCGTCACCGAATGGCTCGACTACGAGGTGGAGCTCGCCTGCATCATCGGCCGCGAGGGGGTGAACATCAGCCGGGAGGATGCGCTCTCCCATGTCTTCGGCTGGAGCATCGGCAACGACGTGACGGGGCGGGAGCTGCAGCGGCGCTACGGCCAGTGGTTCAAGGGCAAGTCGCTCGACCGGTCCTGCCCGCTCGGGCCGTGGATCGTCCCGGCGGCGGAGCTCGATGCGCTGAACACCGGTATCCGCTGCTTCGTCAACGGCGAGAAGCGGCAGGACAGCCATACCTCCAAGATGATCTTCGACGTGCGCGAGATCATCCACCAGCTCTCGCTCGGCTTCACCCTGCGGCCGGGCGACGTGATCATCACCGGCACGCCGGAGGGCGTCGGCTACGCCATGCAGCCGCCGCAGACGCTGAAGCCGGGCGACGTCATCCGCTGCGAGATCGACGGCATCGGCAGCCTCACCAACACCGTGGCGGAGCATTGAGCGTGGACGATCTGCTCAGCCTCGACGGGTTGCTGCCGCAGGCACCGCGGCGTGCCTTCGTCATGACCTCGCTGATGGCGGGCTTCACCCTCGCCGTGCCGGGGGCGGCGGAGGCGGCGGCGATCCGCACCGACAGCGCCGGCCTGCATGCGGGCGAGGTGCGCATCCCGGCCGCCGGCGGCGCGCTGCCCGGCTATGCCGCGGCGCCGGCCGCGCCCGGGCGCTACCCGTTGGTGCTGGTGATCGAGGAGATCTTCGGCGTCCACGAGCACATCAAGGATCTCTGCCGGCGGCTGGCCAAGGCCGGCTACCTCGCCGTGGCGCCGGAGCTCTATGCGCGGATCGGCGACCTCTCCACCATGACCGATGTCGGCGCGATCGTGCGAGACGTCATCAGCAAGGCGCCAGACGACCAGCTGCTGGCGGATCTCGACAGCGCGGCGTCCTGGGCGAACACAACGGGGATCGAGGGCAGCATGGGCGACCCGGCGCGGCTCGGCGTCACCGGCTTCTGCCGGGGCGGGCGGAACACCTGGCTCTATGCGGCGCACAACCCGGTGGTGAAGGCCGCCGTCGCCTGGTACGGGCCGGTCGGCGGCGCGACCTCGCCGATCCAGCCCCGCACCGCGGCCGATGTGGCGGCGGAGTTGAAGGCGCCGCTGCTCGGCCTCTATGGCGGGGCGGATATCGGCATCCCGGTCGCCGATGTCGAGGCGGCGGCGGCGACGGCGCGGGCGGCGGGGAAGACGGTGGAGATCAAGGTCTATCCGGAGGCGCCGCACGGCTTCAACGCGGACTACCGGCCGAGCTACCGGGAGGAGGCGGCGAAGGACGGGTGGGCGCGGATGCTCGCCTGGTTCAAGGCGCATCGGGTGGGCTGAGGGGGCAGCGTCCCCTCAGGCTGCAGCGACCGATCGGGCCTCCTGGCGGCGCATCACCTCGAGGAAGGCGCGCAGGGCGCCGGAGGCGTAGCAGTCGCGGCGACGGGCGAAGACCGTCTCCACCCGCCCCTCGCCGCGCGGCAGGGCCTCCAGCGCGAGGCGCCCGGGCCTCACCACCGGGCCGACCAGGGCCCGCGGCAGCAGGGTGATGCCGAGCCCGGCGGCGACGCTCGCAAAGATCGCCTCCAGGGTCCCAAATTCCAGCAGGCGCGGCGCCGGGATGCCGCGTCGCGCCAGCACCTCCTCCAGCCGCTGGCGGTAGGAACACCCGGCCCGCAGCACGATGATGCGGATATCCCCCTCCCCCGCCAGCAGCCGCGCCAGGGGCCGTGCCCCGGCCGCCGTCAGCCGCACCCCACGCCCGCTCCGCTCGAACAGCGCCAGGCCGAGCCGCGCCTCGAGCTGCCGGATATGGGCGGTGACGTTGGACTGCACCGTGTGCAGCGCCAACGCCGCCCGGCTCATGCTGCCGAGCCGCGCCACCGCCTCGAAGATCCGCAGATCGGCTGCATCCATGGCGCCGCGTTCCCCTGTCCCGGATCAGTAAGGCGCGGCGCCGCCGCGCGGGCAAGGAGCCATCTGCCGGAGCGATGGCGGCGATCGCGGATCATCGCTTGCGCCGGGCGCCGCGCGGCGGGAGCCTTGGGGAAAGCGCCGGCCGGGGTGATTGGCCCGCTGAAACAACAAGCCGGGACGGCTTCCATGCGCCATGACGCACGGAGCCGCCCCGGCGACACGCCAGCTGCCCGGAGGAAACCCCCATGACCTCGGCCCTCGCCCGCAGCGCCGCCTTCTGCGACCGCTTCGGCCTGCGCCTGCCGATCCTGCTCGCCCCGATGGCCGGGGCCTGCCCGCCCTCGCTCTCCATCGCCGTCGCCAATGCCGGCGGCATGGGGGCCTGCGGCGCGCTGCTGATGCAGCCGAAGGCGATCCAGGCCTGGGCGGCGGAGGTGCGGGGCGCGACCAACGGCGCCTTCAGCCTCAACCTCTGGATTCCCGACCCGCCGCCGCGGCGCGATGCGGAGCGCGAGGCGGCGGTGCGGCGCTTCCTCGGCGCGTGGGGGCCCGAGGTGCCGGCCGAGGCGGGCGATGCCAGGCCGCCCGATTTCGCCGCGCAGTGCGAGGCGCTGCTGGAGGCGGCGCCGGCGGCGGTCTCCTCGATCATGGGGCTCTTCCCGGCCGATTTCGTCGACCGGCTGAAGGCGCGCGGCATCACCTGGATGGCGACCGTCTCGACGGTCGCCGAGGCGCGCGCGGCGGAGGCGGCCGGGGCCGACATCCTGGTGGCGCAGGGGGCGGAGGCCGGCGGGCATCGCGGCCGCTTCGACGCGGCGCGGGCGGAGGCCGAGATGGTGGGGCTGATGGCGCTCGTCCCGGCCGTCGTCGATGCGGTGCGCCTGCCCGTGGTGGCGACGGGCAGCATCGCCGATGCGCGCGGGGTGGCGGCGGCGCTCGCCCTTGGCGCCTCGGCGGCGCAGATCGGCACCGGCTTCCTCCGCGCGCCCGAGGCGAAGATCGCCCCCGCCTGGGCCGAGGCGCTGGCCGGGGCGCCGCCCGAGGGCACGCGCGTCAGCCGCGTCTTCAGCGGGCGGGCCGGGCGGAGCCTCGCCACCGCCTATGTGGAGGCGGCGACGGCGCCGGATGCCCCGCCGCCGGCGCCCTATCCGGTGCAGCGCGGCCTCACCGGGCCGATGCGCGAGGCGGGGACCAAGGCGGGCGATATCGGGCGGATCCAGGCCTGGGCGGGCCAGGCGGCCGGGCTGGCCCGGGCTGAGCCGGCGGGGGAGATCGCCCGCACGGTCTGGGAGGGGGCGCGGCGGCTGCTCGCCTGAGGCCGGGGCGGCCGGACAAGGGCCCGGGCCACGATCCATGATCCGGCGACGGCGGATGATGCCCTATGCTCCCCGGCATGCCGACTCGCCGCGATGCCCTGCTCGCCCCCCTCCTGCTCACCGCCTGCGCCTCGCCCCTGCCCGAGGCGCCGATCGCGGCCAGCACGCCGGAGGCCCGTGCGCTGCTGGAGGAGAGCGCCGCGGCGCATGGGCTGGAGGCCTTCCGCCGCATCCGGGATGTGAGCGTGAGCTATGCCGGGGAATGGGCGCCGATCATCGACCGGCTGCAGCCCGCACTCGTCGATCGCCGCTTCCGCGGGCCGTCGGAGGAGCGGCTGCTGCCGCGGGAGGGGATCGTCGCCCAGGCCTATTCGGGCCCTGCCGGACGGAAGCAGGTGCTGCGCCGCCCCGGCGGCGGGGCGACAGGCGAGGTGCGGGTCTGGTTCAACGGCGAGCCCGCGGAGGATGCGGAGCGGCGCAGCGCCGCCGCGCTGGTCGCGGATGGCTATGCCCTCTTCCTGCTCGGGCCGATGCTGCTCGCGGGCGGCTGGGGCGTGCCGCGCCTCGCCATCCTCGGCCGCGACGAGGACGCGGCGGTCACGGTTGGCGGCCAGCGCTGGCCTTGCGCCGTGCTGCGCGGGCGGATGCTCCCGGGCTTGGGCTTCTCGGGCGCCGAGCGCATCGCCCTCTTCATCGACCGGGAGGAGCGGCTGATGCGCCGGGTGCGCTTCGGCCTGGAGGGGATGGAGGGCACGCGCGGCGCCGTCGCCGAGGTCGATGCCTGGGACCATGTCGAGTGGCAGGGGGTGCGCTGGCCGACGCAATTCCACGAGCGGCTGCTGCGGCCGCTGCCGCTCGCCGTGCATGACTGGCGGCTGACCGGCCTCGACCTCGACCGCGGCATCGAGCCGGCGGAGGTGGCGGGGCCGGACCTCCGCGGCCGCGCCGCCGCGCCGGCCGGGGCTATTCGGCGGCCTGCCTGAGCCCCGTCGGCAGCACGGCCCGCAGCGCCGCAACCAGCGCCGCCATCATCGCATCGGTATGGAAGGGCGTGGCGCAGAGGCGCAGGCGCTCCGTCCCGCGCGGCACGGTCGGGTAGTTGATCGGCGTGGCGTAGATACCGTGCTCCTCGAGCAGCCGGCGCGCGACCTGGCGGCACAGCTCCGCCTCGCCGATCCAGATGGGGACGATGTGGCTCGGCCCCGGGATGCGCGGAAGGCCAGCGGCATCGAGGGCCGATTTCAGCGCCGCGGCCCGCTCAGCCAGCGCCGCGCGCCGCGCCGGGTCCCGCTTCAGCAGGCGGACGCTCTCAAGCGCCGCGGCGGCGACGGCGGGCGGCAGGGCCGTGGTGAAGATCAGCCCGCCGGCCGTGCTGCGGATGTAGTCGATCATCTCCGCATCGCCGGCGAGGTAGCCGCCGAAGACGCCGAAGCCCTTGGCGAGCGTCCCCTCGATCAGGTCGACGCGGTGCGCGACGCCGTCCCGCTCGGAGATGCCGCCGCCCCCGGCCCCATAGAGGCCGACGGCATGGACCTCGTCGAGATAGGTCATGGCGCCGTGGCGCCGGGCGAGGTCGCAGATGGCGCCGATCGGGGCGATGTCGCCATCCATGGAATAGACGCTCTCGAAGGCGATGAGCTTCGGCGCCGCGGGCGGGGCGGCGGCGAGCTTGGCCTCCAGGTCGTCGAGGTCGTTGTGCCGCCAGATGACGCGCCCGGCGCCCTTCGCGCCGCGCATCCCGGCGATCATCGAGGCGTGGTTCTTGGCGTCCGAGAAGACGATGAAGCCCGGCAGCGCCTCCAGCACCGCGGCGATGCCGGCCTGGTTGGCGATGTAGCCGCTGCCGAAGAGCAGGGCGGAAGGCTTGCCATGGAGCGAGGCGAGCTCCGCCTCCAGCGCCACATGGAGCGGCGAGGTGCCGGAGATGTTGCGGGTGCCGCCGGCGCCGGCGCCGTGCTCCTCCACCGCGCGCGCCGCCGCGGCCTGCACGGCGGGGTGGGCGCCCATGCCGAGATAGTCGTTGGAGGACCAGACGGTGACCTCCCGCACCCCCTGCGGCGCATGCCAGCGGTAGAGCGGGAAGTGGCCGGCCAGCTTCTCCAGATGGGCGAATTCGCGGTAGCGCCCCTCGCGGCGCAGCGCGGCGAGATTGGCCCGGCAATGGGCGAGGAAGGCGTGGCGCGTGTCCATCGGCTCCGGCTTCGGCGGTGTTGCGTGGGATATGTCGGCAACGGCGGAAAATGCCAATGGAGCCTGCGCAACCCTGCCATTCGCGGAGAAGGTTTCAGCCGTTCAGCAGCCGGTCGATCTCGGCCTGGGCGAGGTCGGGCCCGGCCATGGTCGGCTCGGCAACGGTGTGCATCGCCGCCTTCACCTCCACCGCCTCGACCGGGGCGGTGCCGCCCGGGATCATCCCCTCCAGGATCTGCCCGACCTGCTGGAGATGCTGGATGGCGCGGCGGATTCGCTGGCCGGTGACGTCCTGGAAGGAGCAGGCCTCGAAGATGGCGTTGACTTTGTCCGTGACCAGGGTGAGCGAGGCCTCGTCCTTGCGGTTGCTGGCGAGCCAGTCCTGGATGGCCTCGGCGGCCTCCATGATGGTGTTGGCCGCGGCCTCCGTCGCCTGGACCACCGCTTCCAGCTCGATGCCGCTGTTGCGGCTGCTGGCGGCGGGGATGGCGACCAGCCCGGCGATCTGCTCGTGGATGCGGTTGAGCTGGCCGGAAAGGTTCTCCTCCGAGTAGTCGACGAGCTGCACCGTGGCATGCACCTCGGCGCTGAGCTCGGCGATGCGGCGGTCGATGAAGCCGCGCAGGTCGGCGAACAGGCCGCCCATCTCGGCGCGGAGCGCCACGACCTCCCCGGCGGTCCCTGCCTGCATCGCCCCTCTCTCCCGGCCTGAGCACGGGGCGATCATGCCAGGGAAAGAATGAAGACGCTGTTTATGGAAGCGCGCCGCTGCGCTACCACCCCCCCATGACGGTCCGCATCGATCTCGGCCAGACGGACGCCGGCGCCCCCGCCCTGCTGGACCTCGAGGAGCTGCTGGCCACCCGCCTGCTGGTCCAGGGCAATTCCGGCTCCGGCAAGTCCCACCTGCTGCGCCGGCTGCTGGAGGGCAGCGCGCCCTGGGTGCAGCAGGCGGTGATCGACCCGGAGGGGGATTTCGTCACCCTGGCCGAGCGCTTCGGCCACCTCGTGATCGATGCGGCGGCGCATTCGGAGGCCGGGCTGCAGCTGGCGGCCGAGCGCATCCGCCAGCACCGGGTCTCCGTCGTGCTCGACCTCGAGGGGCTGGACACCGAGGGGCAGATGCGCCGCGCCGCCGCCTTCCTCGGCGGGCTCTTCGACGTGGATCGCAGCTACTGGATGCCGATGCTGGTGGTGGTGGACGAGGCGCAGCTCTTCGCCCCCATGGCGGCCGGCGAGGTGGCGGACGAGGCGCGGAAGCTCTCGCTCGGCGCCATGACCAACCTCATGTGCCGCGGGCGCAAGCGCGGGCTGGCCGGGATCATCGCCACGCAGCGGCTGGCGAAGCTCGCCAAGAACGTCGCGGCCGAGGCCAGCAATTTCCTGATGGGCCGCACCTTTCTCGACATCGACATGGCCCGCGCCGCCGACCTGCTCGGGATGGAGAAGCGGCAGGCGGAGATGTTCCGCGACCTCAGGCAGGGGCATTTCGTGGCGCTCGGCCCGGCGCTCGCCCGGCGGCCGCTGCCGGTCAGGATCGGCACGGTGCAGACCGAATCGAGGGGCGCCGCGCCGAAGCTGACGCCACTGCCGAGCCAGCCGCCCGAGGACGCACGGGCGCTGATCCTGCAGCCGCCGGCGCCCGAGGCGCCCCGGCCGCGCCGCGCGCCTCCTCCCCCGCCGCCCGACATCCTCGCCCAGCTCGCCGCCGCCCGGCCGGCGCCGCCCCCTGCCCTGCCGCCCGCCTCGGCGGAGCAGCAGGCGGAGCAGCGCCGCCGGCTGGAGGCGGTGATGCGCCAGGTGCTGGCCGACCCCGACAGCGGCTACCGCCCGGCCGCCGTGCTCTACCAGGACTTCCTCGTGCGCTGCCGGATCGAGCAGATCGGCGGCAAGCTGCCCGACATGGCGGCCTTCCGCCGGCTGCTCGCCATCGGCAAGGCGGAGGTGCCGACCGAGATGGCGGAGGGCGAGGACTGGGCCGAGGCCATGGCGCGGGCGGCGCCGCTGCCGGAGGATCTCCAGGGCGTTTTCCTGCTGCTGGCGCGGGCGGCGCTGGCGGGGGCGCCCTGCCCGTCGGACGCCGCCATCGCCCGCGCCTATGGCACGCGCTCGGCCAGCCGGGCGCGGCGGGCGCTGGCCTTCATCGAGGAGCGGGGGGCGATCGCCATGCGGCCCGACCTGACCGGGCGACGCATCGTCACCATCGCCGGGCCAGGCTGGGAGACGGCGCCGGGCCACCCGGAAGAGGAAGCGGTGGCCTGAGGACGCGAAGTGGAACGCCCATTGCGTCGGGCCCCCGGGCTCGGGCACACGGGTCGCGCGCGATTCCGTGAGATCGCGCGCACTGCACGCGTCTCCCGCCGCTCGTTCCGACCCTGCGCCTATAGGCCGGCCGAGCCGGCCCGACCCGTCACGCTCTTCCACCCCCAGGGCCAGAATGCTGTCCGCGATCCGTCTCCACCAAGTCTTCCTCATCGCAGCGGTGGCGGTGCCGGCCAGCGTCTTCGGCGCGGCGGCCTGGTGGAACCGCGGCGAGGTCCTGCGCGAGGGGACCGAGACGGTCGAGCGCACCGCGGCCATCATGAACGAGCATGTGGCGAAGGTCCTCGACACCGCCGACCTCGTGCTGGACCGGGTGCAGGACCGGATCGAGACGCTGGATGACGGGCAAGTCGCGGGAGCCGGGGTCAGCGCCTTCCTCGCCGCGGTGAAGGAGCCGCTCAGCCAGATCGTCTCGGTCTGGGTGGCCGATGCCGGGGGCCATGTGCTGGCCGGCAGCCAGGGCTGGGACCGCGGCGTCAGCATCGCCGACCGCGACTTCTTCGTCGTCCAGCGCGAGAACCCGAAGGCCGGCACCTATGTCAGCGCCGCCTTCAGCGGCAGGGCGACCGCCATCTCCTCCTTCGCCATCAGCCGCCGGCGCCGGGCGCCGGGCGGGCAATTCCTCGGCACCATCCATGTCTCGCTGAGCCCCGACTACTTCGCGCATTTCTTCCGCGAGGCCTCCCCGCCCTATCCCCATGCGGCCTTGCTGATGCGCAGCGATGGCGCGGTGCTCGCCCGCTCCCCGAGCCGCGGCGCCCCGGCCAGCCTCGCCGCCAACAGTCCGCTGACGCGCGCCATCGGGCGCCAGCCGGATCGCGGGCTCGACCGCGACATTTCGACCATCGACGGCAAGGACCGGATCTTCGCCTATCGCCGGGTCGGGCTCTGGCCGGTCTATGTCAGCTTCGGTGCCGATACCGATGCGCTGCTGGGGCGCTGGCGGGCCAATCTGCGGGTCTATGGCCTGGTGGCGCTGGCGGCGGCGCTGACGCTGCTCGGCTCCGCCTTCCTGGCGCTGCGCCATGCCCGGGCGGCGAGAACGGCCCAGGCGGCGCTGGCCCGCGAGGCCGCCGCCCGCGCCGCGGCCGAGGCCCGGCAGGCGGCCGAGGCGCGGTTCCGCGGCGTGTTCGAGAGCCGGGCGGTCGGCATGTCGGTCTTCGATCTCGCGACCAGGGAGACGCTGCTCTGCAACGACCGCCTCCTGGAGATGACCGGCGGCAGCCGCGCCGCCTTCGAGGCCGGCACCTGGGACTGGCGGCGGGTCACCCCGGCGGAGCTGCTGCCCCGCGACGAGGATGCCGTCGCCGAGGCCCGCGCCCGCGGCTGGTGGGCGCCCTACGAGAAGGAATACTTCCGCGCCGACGGCTCGCGCCTGCCGGTCCGCGTCTCCTCGGCGCCGCTGCCGGGCGAGGCCGGGCGCGTCGTCGTGCTGGTCGAGGACATCTCCGAGCAGCGCGAGGCGGAACTCCGGCGCGACCTGCTGATGCGGGAGGTCGACCACCGCGCCAAGAACGCGCTGGCCACCGCCCGTGCGGCGCTGCGGCTGACGCGGGCGCCGGACCTGCCCAGCTATGTCGAGCTGGTCGATGGCCGCATCACGGCGCTGGCCCAGGCGCTGGCACTGCTGTCGCAGACGCAGTGGCAGGGGGTCGGCCTCGCCACGCTGCTGCGCGAGGCGTTCGAGCCCTTCCTCGACGGCGGCCGGGCGGGGCAGGTGCGCCTGGAGGGGCCGGGGCTCACCATCGACGCCAATGCGGTGCAGCCGCTGGCCATGGCGGTGCACGAGCTGGCGACCAACGCCACCAAATACGGCGCCCTGTCGCGGGCGGAGGGGTGCGTCACGCTGCGCTGGAAGGTGCTGGCCGGGCCGCCGGCGCGGCTGCAGCTCGCCTGGCGGGAACGCGGCGGGCCGCCGGTGGTGGCGCCGCCACAGGACACCGGCTTCGGCACGCGGGTGCTGCAGGCGACGCTGGCGCGGCAGCTCGGCGGCAGCGTCGCCCAGCATTGGGAGCCGGCGGGGCTGCATTGCGAGATCCTGCTGCCGGCCGCGCGGGTGCTGGCAGCGGAGGATGCCGTGCCGGCCGCGTAAATAAACGTTTTACATTTGCATCGGTCTTGGCATGATCGCCCCGCCCGGCAGGAGGCGGGGGCGTCGTGTGGCTCAGGAAATGGCTGCAGCCGAGGGATGGCGAGGCGGCGGCGCCCCGCCCGCAGCCCGGCTTCCGTGAGAGCGCCGTGCCGCTCGCCTTCGCCCCTGCGCCCGGCGCCGGGTCGCTGCCGCCCCAGCGGGCGGAGGCGCCCTTCCCCGCCCGGGTCCCGGCCGAGCTGCCCTTCCCGAGCACCGGCCCGCACGGCCATCGCGCCCGCATGCGGGAGAAGCTGCTGGAGCGCGGGGCCGAGGCACTCGCCGATTACGAGCTGCTGGAGATGCTGCTCTTCTTCGCCATGCCGAAGGGCGACACCAAGCCGCTGGCGAAGGCGCTGATCAACCGCTTCGGCAGCTTCGGCGCCGTCCTCGCCGCACCCAGGGACGAGTTGCTGGCGACGCGCGGCCTCGGCCCGCACAGCGTCGCCGCCCTGAAGCTGGTGCAGGCCTCCTCGCTGCGCCTGGCGCGCGCCGAGGTGATGGAGCGCCCGGTACTGAACCATTGGGACAGGCTGATCGGCTACCTCACCGCCGTGCTGGCGGAGGAGAAGATCGAGCAGTTCCGCATCCTCTTCCTCGACACCCGCAACCGGCTGATCGCCGACGAGGCGCAGGCGCGCGGCACGGTGAACCACACGCCCGTCTATCCGCGCGAGGTGGCGAAGCGCGCGCTCGAGCTGCATGCGACGGCGCTGATCCTGGTGCACAACCACCCCTCCGGCGACCCGACGCCGTCGCGCGAGGACGTTGCCATGACGGCGGAGGTCAAGGCCGCGGTCGGCGTGCTCGGCATCCAGCTGCATGACCACCTGATCATCGGCCGCGGCCGGCATCTCAGCGTCCACCGCGAGGGGCTGCTCTGAGCGAGGCCGGAGCGGCCTCCACTCGCCCCGGCTCACCGAAGCCGCATCAGCCCGTTGTCTGCTCTAGGCGCCCTCCGGCTCCGTCCAGCGCGGCAGCTCGATCCAGAAGCGGCTGCCCTCGCCCGGCGCGGAGACGACGCCGCAGCGGCCGCCCAGCCGCTCCGCCACCCGCCGCACGATGGCGAGGCCGACGCCGGTGCCGGGAAAGGCCTCCCGCCCGTGCAGCCGCTCGAAGGGGCGGAAGATGCGCTCCTGGTGCTCCGGCGCGATGCCGATGCCATGGTCCTCCACCCAAAGCCGGACCATGCCGGCATCGCCGTCCGAGCAGCGGATGGCAACGCTCGGCGCCTCGCCGGGGCGGTGGAATTTCAGCGCGTTGCCGACCAGGTTGCCGACCGCCTGGGTCAGCACGCCGGCATGGCCGCTGACCGCGGGCAGCGGCCGCTGCACCTCGATGCGGGCTCCCTCCAGCTCGGTGCGGCACTGGTCCAGCACCGCCTCCACCACGGTCTCGAGCGACACGCAGCGCAGCGCGATGTCCTGCCGCGCCAGGCGGCTGTAGCCCAGGATGTCGTCGATCAGCGTATCCATCCGCTCGGCGGCGCCGGCGATGCGGACGAGGTAGCCGCGCTCCTCCCCGTCGAGTCGGGGGCCGGCATCCTCCTCCAGCGCCGCGGCATAGCCGCCGATGGCGCGGGCCGGGGCGCGCAGGTCGTGGGAGATGGCGGCGGCGAAGGACTGCAGTTCGGCATTCGCCTCCTCCAGCGTGGCTGTCCGCTCCTCCACCTGCTGCTCCAGCCGCTGGTTCTGCTCGCCCAGCCGGCGCTCGTCCCGCCGGTGCAGGACGCCGAGCGCGCCGAGCCCGGCGGAGGCCAGCGCCAGCGCGCCGCAGCCGAGGGCCAGGAAGGTCGTGATCCGCGTGCGGTGGTCCTGCAGCGCGGTCCGCTCGCGGAGGATGCGCCGGGCCTCCGCCTCGAAGACGTTGAGATCCTCGCGGATCCGCTCCATCAGCTCCTGCCCCCGGTTGGTCCGCACCACGGCGAGCGCCGCCTCGACCGAGTCCCGGCGCAGTGCGACCGTCTCCGCCAGCTCGGCGAGCTTGGCCTCGATCAGCGGCCGCAGCGCGTCCAGCCGGGCCTTCTGCTGCGGGATCATCACCTCGGCGACGAGCGCGGCGAAATCGGCCCAGATCCGGTTCACCGCATCCTGGTAGGGCTCCAGGTAGCGGTCCTCGCCGATGAGGAGGAAGCCGCGCTGGCCGGTCTCGGCATCCAGCACGTCGGCCGCCAGGGCCTGCGCCCGGTCCAGCACCCGAACGGTGGTCTCGGTCGCGTGGCGTGCCTCGGCGAGGCGGGTCAGGTTGAAGAGCATGAGGGCGCCGCCGAGCGCCAGCAACAGGAAGGAGACGGCGGCGGCCGCCGCCGCCAGCCCTGTGAGGTCACGCGGCCAATGCCGGCCCCGCTTCTGCTCTCCTACCTCCTTCGGCATTCCGCATACCCGTCAGCCAAGTGCAAAAATGGCCGGCATGGCATCGGGTTCCCGGCTTTTTCGGTTGCCGTAAGGTATCTGGAACGATCCGGCACGCCGTCCGCCTGTTGAAGCTCCATGCGCATCCTGATCGCCGACGACGACCCCGACTTCCGCAGCCTGGCCAGCCGGGCCATGCGCCGCGAATTCGAGTCCTGCACCATCACCGAGATCGGCGACCGCGCCGGGCTCGACGCCGCCCTCGCCGCCCCGCTGGGGCCGGACCTGCTGATCTCCGACTTCAGCCTCAACTGGACCGACGGCTTCGCCATCTTCGCCGAGGTCCGCGCCGCCTTCCCGGGCAGCGTCGCCATCATGTTCACCGGGACCGGCGACGAGGAGGTAGCGGTCCGCGCCATCAAGGCCGGCTTCGACGACTACGTGGTCAAGTCGCCGAAGCAGCTCCGCCGGCTGGCGGCGGCGGCGCGGGCGGCGCTGGCCAGGTCGGAGACCCGGCGCGGGCTCGAGGAAAACCGCGACCTGCTGACGCAGGAGCTCTACCACCGGCTGCACAACAACCTCCAGCTCGTGGTCGGGCTGATCGCCTTCACCGCGCGCAGCATCGAGGAACCATCGGCGCGGCAGCGGCTCGACGATCTCGGCCGGCGGGTGCAGTCGCTGTCGCTGCTGCAGGAGCGGCTCTACCGCGGCGGGGACTTCCGGCGGGTGGATTTCGTCGCCTTCCTGCGGCAGCTGGTGGAGGACCTGGTGGCGCTCGATGGGCGCGGCATCGCCACACAGCTGGAGCTGGAGCCGCGGATGCTGCCGGTCGACATTGCCGTGCCGCTGGCGCTGATCGCCAATGAGCTGATCACCAATGCGCTGAAGCATGCCGTCGCCGGGACGGATCCGCTGGCCCTCGGCATCGCCTTCCGCACCGAGGCGGATGGGGTGCCGGTGCTGGAGGTGGCGGACAACGGGACGGGGCAGGAGGCGCTGGAGGCCGGCAGCGGGCTGGGCGCCCGGCTGGTGCAGCGGCTTGCCCAGCAGATCGGTGGCGTGGTTGATATCGGGTCCAGGGAAGGTGGCGGGAGGTTATGTCGGATTTCGGTGCGAGGCCAAGCGAGGCAGGGTTGAGGGTGCTCGTCGTCGAGGACGAGTTCCTGATCGCGGACTACCTCGTGGCGGTGCTGGAGGATGCCGGCCACCGCGTCGCCGGCACCGCGGCGACGGCGGAGGAGGCGCTGGCCATCCTCGGCAGCGGCCTGCCGGTCGATGTTGTGAGCCTCGACGTGAAGCTGCCGGGCGCGATGGACGGCATCGAGATCGCCGAGCGGCTGCGTGCGGCGGCCGGCCCGCCCTTCTTCTTCGTCACCGGCTCCGGCGACCCGGCCTTCCGTGCCCGCTGCGAGGCGGTGCGGCCGCTCGCCATCCTGCAGAAGCCGATCGACCCGAACATGCTGCTGCGTGCGCTGACCAAGGTGAGGCCGGGCTAGAACCAATGCCGATCAGGGGAAGACACCTGACCGGAGGCATTTGCTCGGCAAAGAATAAATTGGAGCGGGCTTCCTTTGTCATGGCTCGGGGAAACCGGTTGCCTGGCCGGCGAACGCCGGTGAGCTGACTCGACCTTGTCGGTGTTTGCTCCGGACCACGATCCGCAGTCATCGGATCGCGGGCCGTAGCCCAAGCTTGTGCCTGGCCCGCATGGGTCAGGCTTCCGGCCATCCCGGCCCTCGGCGATCAGGCGCGGGAGCGGTCGCCGACTGCACCGGCCCACGGAAGCCGCTCCAGCCTTCGGCCGCGGCGCGCCGATCCTCCCGGCCGGTGGTTCCACCCGACCGGTGTCTGCTCCGGTCGTGGTCTTCCGCAGATCGATGAGGACATCAGGAGGCGACCAGGCCCGTCAGCGCCGCGCGGACCTCGGCCACCTCCAGTGCCGCGAGGCGCGGGTGGCGCAGCACGGCGACGGCACGTCCGCGCGGGGCGCAGAGGGCCGGGTCGCTCTCCGGGCCGAAGAGCACGAGGGTCGGGCAGCCGGCCGCGGCGGCGAGATGCGTCGGGCCGGTGTCGTTACCGATGGCGAAGGCGGCGCGGCGGGCGACGGCGCCGAGGCCGGCGAGGCTGGTGCGGCCGGTGAGGTCGATCACCGGCCCGGGCCGGGCAGCGGCGATGGTGGCGGCAAGCGGCGCCTCGGCCGGGCCGCCGACGACGGCGACGGGCAGGTCGAGCAGTGCGGCGAGCGCGGCGAAACGCTCCGCAGGCCAGCGCTTGGCCGGCCGGCCCGGTGAGGCGCCGGGGACCAGCAGGGCGAAGCGCGCCGGCAGGCCGAGGCCCGAGACGTCGTCATCCAGCCAGTCGAGGGCGGGCGCGGGGAAGGCAGCGATGCCGGCCATCCGCAACTGCTCGCGCTGCCGCTCGGCGGTGTGCATTAGGTCCCGTGTGGGGTTGGCATGCGGGTGGCTGGCGCCGCGGGCGATGCCGGACCATTCGGGGCCGCTGCCGACCATCAGCCGGTAGCGGGAGGAGCGGGAGGAGGTCTGCAGGTCGTAGACCCGCCCGAAGCGGGCGGCGCGCAGCCGCCGGGCAAGGCGCCAGAGGGCGGGCAGGTCGATCCAGGCGGGGCGGCCGTCGCTCCAGATGCGGTCGAACCAGGGGCTGCGGGCGAGCAGCCCGGCATAGGGCGGCGTGGTCAGCAGGGTGATCTCGGCGCCCGGATGATGGGCGCGGATGGCGGCGAAGGGGCCGAAGGCCTGCACCACGTCGCCAAGTGCGGCGAGCTTGATGACGAGGATGCGGCCGGCGCTCATGCCAGCTCCCGGTAGACGGCGAGCGTCGCCTGCTGCATCGCCTCCGTCGTGTAGTGGGCGAGGACATGGGCGCGGGCGGCCTCGCCGATGCCGGCGCGGGCGGCGGGCGGCAGGCCCAGGGTATGGCCGATGGCGGAGGCCAGCGCCTCCGGGTCGCCGGGGGGGACGCGCCAGCCGGTCTCGTTCTGCGTCACCGTCTCGCGCGGGCCGCCGAGATCGGCGGCGATCACCGGGCGGCCCATGGCCTGCGCCTCGATCACGGTGCGGCCGAAGGCCTCCGGCTCCACCGAGCAGTGCAGGACGAGGTCGGCCAGCAGCAGCGCCGCCGGCATGTCCTCGACATGGCCGACTATGCGCAGCCGGTCGCCGAGGCCAAGGCGGGCCGCCTCCGCCTCCAGCTCGCGGCGGTAGCGGGGGCCGTCGCCGACGAGCACGGCGACGGCATCGCCCGGCAGCCGGGCCATCGCCTGGAGCAGCACCCCCTGCCCCTTCCACCGCGTCAGCCGGCCAGGGAGCATGATGACGGGGCGGCCCTCGGGCAGCCGCCATGCGGCGCGGAGGGCGGCGAGGCGGCCGGGCGGCACCAGGGCCGGGTCGAAGCGGCGCGGGTCGACGCCGCGGGGGATGACGCGGATCCGCGCCGGGTCGGTGCCGTGGCGCTCCCGGATATGGCCGGCGATGAAGTGGCTGATGGCGATGACGCGCTCGCCGCGGGCCATCACCGAATTGTAGAGGCGCTTGCCCGGCGCACCCTCGTTGTAGGTGCCGTGGTAGGTGGTGACGAAATGTGCGCCGCTCCGCCGCACCGCCAGCAGCGCCGACCAGGCGGGGGCCCGCGAGCGGGCATGGATGATGCCGACCCCTTCCTCCGCCGCCAGCCGGGCCAAGCTGGCGGCGTTGCGGATGATCCGCCACGGCACCTTTGTCCGCAGCGGCAGGGTGACATGGGTGGCGCCCAGCCGCTCCAGCGGTTCGACCAGCGGGCCGCCGTCCGAGGCAACCAGGGCGCGGCCGCCGGCGGCGATGAGGGCCTCCGCGATCTCGAGCGTGCCGCGCTCCACCCCGCCGGCGACGAGGCTCGGCAGCACCTGCAGGACGGGCGGCAGGCTCACGCGGCGACGGGGCTTGGCATGGGCAGGCCGGCGGCCGCGGCGCGGGCGGCGAGCGCGGGCGGGATGGAGGGGTGGAGCGCGACGCCCTCCGCCAGTGCCCGGGCGCGACGCTGCCAGGCGCGCTCGCCCGGCAGGCGGGGCGCCTGGCCGCCGACGGCGGGCGGATTGCCGCGGACGGCCTCGGCCATCCAGCCGCTCTCGCGCAGGAAGGCCGCTGCGCCGCCGAAGCGGGCGGGGTCGATCGCCAGGACCAGGACGTTGGCGCCCCAGCCGGTCGGTGCATCGGCGCGGCCATGGCCCGAAAGGCCCGAGGTCATCGCCTCGACCAGCAGCCCCAGGCCGAAGCCCTTGTGGCCGGCGGCCATGCCGCCGAGCGGCAGCAGCGAGCCGCCCTGGAAGAAGGCCTCCGGGTTGTCCGTCGGCTGGCCTTCGGCGGTGAGCAGGGCGTTGAAGGGAAAGCGGCTGCCCTCGGCGCGGCGGCGGCCGGTCATGCCGTTCGTCGTGATGGACATGGAGATGTCGATCATCACCGGCCCATCCGGGCCGGGCCAGCCGGCGGCGAGCGGGTTCGGGGTGATGATCCGCTGCGTGCCGCCCCAGGGGGCGACGGAGGCGGTCGCCGGGTCGGAGGACCAGATCTGGGCGACCAGGCCGCGCCCGACCAGCCGCGGGAGATAGGCGGCGAGGCAGCCGATATGGTGGCAGCGGCGGATGGCGACGGCGGCGAGGCCGAACTCCGCGGCGCGCACGGCAGCCAGGTCGCCGGCGCGGCGCACCAGCCAGGGGCCGGGCAGCTTGCCGCCGTCCCAGGTCTCGACCACCGGCGTCCCGGCGAGGACGACGGGTTCCCCCCTGCCCTGCATGTCGCCGCTGGCGAGGCCGTCGAGATAGGGCGGCAACAGGGCGAGCCCGTGGGTGTCGTGGCCCATCAGGTCGCCCTCGACCAGGATGTCGGCGACGACCTGAGCTTTTTCCTCCTCCATGCCGCCGGCGCGGCAGAGGGCGGCGGCAAGGGTGGTGAGGTCGGTGGCGGCGTAGCGGGTCATCGAGGCCTCGGCGCGGCGGAGGGCTGTTCCTCGGACCGGCGAGGGGGGTTCGTCAAGGTGGCGAACGAAGGGTTCGGATCCTCAAGCGGGGCCGGAAAGACCCGCTCTTCAGGGCTCGAGGAGTTGCGGTCGAGTGGCCGAGGCGACGAAGCCGGATCAGAATTTGACGGTATCCTATTCCAAGCAGGCCGAGACGGCGTCCGGCGCATCACGCTGCCTCGGCTTCCGGCGTCTCGAGGAAGGCTTCCAGTTGACGCTGCACCTGCACCTCCTCCGCGGCATCGGCGAAGACGAAGGCGAGCTGGAGCGCTTCGCCCCGGCCGACCACGCGGCAGGCCAGCGTCGGAAGCCCCTCGATCCTCAGCTGCACGGCCTCGCCGGGCGCGGCCGCGGCGCGGCTGAACACTTTGGCGCCGCCGAGGGATAGGTTGGCGAGCTGGCCGGCAACCGCATCGCCGCCGGGCAGCAGGACGGAGCAGCTGCGCCGCAGCGCGATGCGCGGATGCCGCCGCCGGTCGCCCTCGGTCAGCGTGGCGCGGACCACGCCGGCGAGGCGGCCCTGCAACCCGTCGATCGCGGCGGCCACCTGGCCGGAGGCGCCATGCATCATCCCGACCGACATCCGGTTGTCGTCCAGCCTTGCCGCCGCGTCGACCACCCGGGCAGCCGCGGATTGCGCGGCCTGCGAGGCCTCCGCCACGGCGCGGGCGAGGCTGGCCGCGGTCTCCGCCTGGGCGCGCATCCCCTGCTCGACGGTGGTGGAGATGCCGGCGAGGTCCCGCAGGCCGGCGAGGATGGTGTCAGCGGCGCGCGTGGTCCGGGCAATGCGGTCGAGCACATCGGCGATCCGCTCGGCGATGGCGGCATTGGCCTTGGCGGCCTCGGCGGCGAGCTGCTTCACCTCGCCGGCCACGACGGCGAAGCCCTTGCCTGCCTCGCCGGCGCGGGCGGCCTCGATCGTCGCGTTCAGCGCCAGCAGGTTCGTCTGGGCGGCGATGCCCGCGATCAGCCGGGTGACGGCGTTGATCTCGCCGGCGGCGACCGAGAGCTCGGCCACCAGGCGCTGCGCCTCCTCGCCCCGCTCCGCCATGCTGCGGGAGGTGGTCGCGGCGCGGCCGACCTCCCCGGTCAGGTCCTGGACGACCTTGAGGATCGCGCCGGTGGCCTCGGCGGCGATGGCGGCCTCGGCCGCGCCGCGCTCGCTGTCGTCCCGGGCGGCCTGCATCTGCCGCTCGAGCTGCATGCCGGAGGTTTCGAGAAGGTCGAGCTCCGACTGCATCTCGCGCGCTGCGGCATTGACCTCGGCGACCGCTTCGCCGGCCTCGGCCTCGATGCGGATGGTCATTGCCTCCACCGCCTCGGCGCGGCCGGCGGCGGGTGTGGCCGGGGCCGGAGCGGGCGCCGCCGCCGCCACAGGCTCGGGCGGAGGCGCAGGGGCCGGGCGGAGCCGCAGCAGGCCGAACAGGCCGAGGGCCAGGAGCGGCAGGGCGAGCCAGGGCAGGCCGCCGAGGGCGAGGCCGCCGGGGGCGAGGCCGAGCGCCGCCAGGGCCAGGGCGAGGCGCGGGGAGAGCCTCATGCGGCAACCTCCCAGTCGGCGGGTTTCCCGAGCTCCGACACGGGCAGGACCGGGCCGCAGTCGACCCTGACCGGGCGTTCGGGCGCGGCGAAGGCGGTGCGGCACCATGCCTCGAGCTCCAGGGCGAGGCGCCTCGGCTCCGTTCCGGGGGCGGGGATGGCGAAGGCCTTCAGCCGCGGCTCGGCGAGGCCGGAATCGAGGCGGACCGCGCAATCGGCGACCAGCGGGTGCTCGCGCAGCCGGGCGGCGATGCGGGCGGGATAGACATTCACCCCGCCCACCTGCACCGCGTGGTCCTTGCGGCCATGCAGGCGGAGCCGGCCCTTCCCGTCCCAGGCAGCGTGGTCGGGCAGCGGAACGGCATGGCCGGTCTCGGCGTCGAGGATCTGGCCGGCCTCGCCCGGACGCCACCACGGCAGCAGGCAGAAGCCATCCTCCGGCGCGAGGCGGGTGGCGATGCCGCCAGTCTCGGAGCTGCCATAGACCTCCATCACCCGGGCGGCGCCGGCGCCGCGCAGGGCGCGGTGCGGCTCGGCCGGCAGCGGCGCGGTGGAGGAAACGGCCTCGACATCGGCGGGCAGGCCGGCAGTGCCGATGGAACGTAGCAGGGTGGCGAAGCCGGTGGGGAAGCTGACCAGCAGGTCGCCCCGCGCCACCTCGCGCAAGAGGCGGCCCGGGGCGAGGGTTCGGGCATCCAGCACCGGCAGGCCGAGGAGGTCGGGCAGCAGGGCGGTGAAGAGGAAGCCGTAGATGTGGTGTGGGGGCACGAAGGCGAAGATGCGGTGGCGGCCGGCGAACTGCCCGGCCCAATGGGCGCCTTCGGCGAGGAGGCGGGCGGCGGGATGCGTGCAGGGACGCCGCTCGTCGGTGCTGCCCGAGCTGGCGACGGTAAGGCCGGAGACGCCCTCGGCGAGGGCGGCGCGCACCACCTCGGCCCAGCCGCCGAGCTGCCTGCGGGCCAGGAGGTAGTCCTCGATCCCCGTCTCGTGCAGGTGGAAGAAGGCGTTGACGGCGGCGGCGCAGGCCAGCCGTTCCAGGCTGTCGAGGCCGAGGCCGGATTCGTCGAGCGCCAGGTCGGCGGGCCAGAGCGCGGCCTCCTCCGCCGGGATGCGGCGGCCCGAGGCGGCAAGCTCGGCGGAAATCAGCGAGCGCAGGATGCGGAGCACGGCGCTTTCGGACAGGGTGAGGTGCTGGGGCGTCGTCGTCATGGGCGGAGGATGCGCCCGCAGGGCTTAAGCTTGGGTAAAGGCGGTGCCGGCGGCCCCGCGCCGGGCCTTAACCGAATCTTCAGGCCCCCTCGGCTAGGGAGCGTCCGTAACGCTCATGGCAAGGGAGTGGCTGGGTATGGAGCTGATCAAGTTCGGGGCCGACAACCTCGAAAACCTCGTCGCGCAGGGTCCGTCGCGGCTCAACCGCCTGCCCTTCGGCGCGGTGCTCGTCGATGCCGGCGGCCGGATCATGAAGTACAACAATGCGGAAGGCGAGATCACTGGGCGCAAGCCGGAGGAGGTCGTCGGCAAGAACTTCTTCACCGATGTCGCGCCCTGCACGCGCGGGCACCTCTTCCAGGGCAAGTTCCAGGAGGGCGTCGCCAAGGGCGAGGTGAACACGATGTTCGAGTATGTCTTCGACCACAACATGGCGCCCGCGAAGGTCCGGGTGCACATGAAGTCCACCGCGGTGAAGGACGGCATCTGGATCTTCGTGAAGCGGGTGTGAGCCGCGCGGCAGCCGGCCTCAGGCTGCGGCGACATGCACGGGCGGGCGGCGGCCGCCGTTCCAGCGGCCGCCGATCGCACGCTCCACCTGGGCGGCGAGCTGCAGCAGCAGCCCGTCCTGCGCCTGCGCAGCCTGGGCCTGAATGCCGAGCGGCAGGCCGTTCTCCTGCGCGCCGAGCGGCATCGACAGGCCGGGGATGCCGCAGAGATTGGCGAGCGGCGTGTAGGCGAAGTTGCGCCAGAGGTTGCCGAACCAGTCGAGCACGTCCGGGTTGTCGCTGAGGGTCAGGTATTCCGTGGTGCCGAGGCGCGGGGTTGGCAGGGCGGTGATCGGGGTCAGGATCACGTCCCAACGCTCGAAGAAGGTGCCGAAGGCGCGGGAGGTCGTGTTGAAGACGGCCTGCATGCGGGCGCGCTCGGCATAGGGGATGTCGCGCCCGGCCTCCCAGATGCGGATGTTCATCGGCTCGACCAGGTCCTCGGGCGGGCGGACATGGCCGCGAGCGGCGGCGAGGCTGGCGACGGTTTGCGCGAAATTGCTGATGTAGCAGGTGGTCTGGGCGGCGAAGGCGGCGCGGAAATCGACTGCCGGCAGGGCCCAGTCGACATGGTGGCCAAGGCTTTCGAGCAGGCGGCCGGCGCGCTCCAGCTCGCCCACGAAATGCGGCGTCGCGCGGTAATCGCCCCATTCATGGGACAGGGCGATGCGCAGCGGCGGCGGGTTGCGCTGGATGAGCGCGGCGTAGGGCTCGGGGGCGGTCCAGTAGGGCATGAACTCGCCGGGGGCGCCGCCGCGGCAATGGTCGAGGAAGGCCGCCGTGTCGCGGACGGTGCGGCTCTGGCAGCCCTGGGTCGAGACCAGGCTGGTGATGTCGGAGGCATAGGGCGCGGTGGACAGGACGCCGCGCGAGGGCTTCAGGCCAAGGTTGCCGCAGGCGCCGGCGGGGATGCGGATGGAGCCGCCGCCATCCGTCGCATGGCTCAGCGGCAGGACGCCGGCGGCGAGCATGGCGCCGCAGCCGGCAGACGACCCGTTGGTGGTGTGCCCGAGATCCCAGGGGTTGCGGGTGACGTAGACGGCAGGGTTCTCGGCGGAGGAGCAGCAGCCGAATTCGGGCGTCGTCGTGCGGCCGATGATGTTGAGGCCGGCCCCGCGGATGCGGGTCGTCAGGTAGGCGTCGGCGGATGGGCGGTGCCCGCGCATGAGGCGGGAGCCCATCTCCTGGAGGCGGCCCGCGACGGTGGGGCCGAGATCCTTCATCAACCAGGGTATGCCGGCGAAGGGGCCGGCGAGGTTGGTGCCGTCCCTGGCAGGGTCGGCCACGGCGTCCTCGAAGACCTCCACGACGGCGGAGAGGGTGGGGTTGAGGCGGGCGATGCCGGCAGCCGCCTGCGCCGCGACCTCCCCGGGCGTGACGTCGCCGCCGCGGATGAGGGCGGCGAGGCCGACCGCGTCCTGCCGCGCCCATTCGTCCCAGCTCATCATCGTCATCGCGCTGCCTCGCCTGCCGCCGGAAGGGGCGAGGCTAGTGTTCTGACTCCAACACTTGTTTCCCTCGACGGACCTTGTCGAGAATGT
>NZ_JCACHU010000140.1:0-91900 GCF_059504005.1 Belnapia sp.
GGCCGTCTCCGACGCAGACATGCAGCGCCTGCTCCTCACCAGGCATACCACCTGCTCACAATGGAACTACACACTGTCACCACGACCCCAAACCGAGACCACGGCGAATTAAATCCCTGCCGTGCCCTAGGTCAGTGGGCTAGGTCAGGGGACCTCGGACCAGTAGGGGCGGACGCCGTAATAGTCGGAGACGCGCTGGCCCCATTGGCGATCGGCCCAGTCGACCTCCTCGGTCGTGGCGTAGCTCGGCGCGCCCTCAAGCTGCTCGCGGTCGAGATCGACCACATAGCCGCCGAGATCGACGTCGTAACGCAGCATGGACCAGGGAAGGGGATGGTAGCGCTCGCCGATGCCGAGGAAGCCGCCAAAGGCCATCACCGCATAGGCGACCCGGCCGGACCGCTTGTCGAGCATCACGTCCTCGACGGTGCCGAGCCGCTCGCCGCGCCGGTTGAAGACCGGCGTGCCGCCGACCTTGCCGGCGGCGATGAGCTGGGCGGTTTCCTCGATGGCCACACCAGGGGCCACGGGGCTGGCGGCCATCAGGCAACTCCTGTGTCGGGAAAGGGGGGGCGGGCGGCGGTGCGTTGGGACCAATCGCGCACCGCCGCCTGCCTGGACCGCCGTTGGGGGGAAGTGCAGCGGTCGGGTTGTAGAACGTGGCGAATCGGGCCGGGTTCCCGCAGCCGAATCGTTCGCCAGGCGCCAATCACTGAGCCGTTATCTGGCCAATCCGTCCCAGAAATCCTTCACCTTGGCGAAGAATCCCTCGCTTTCGGGGCTGGTGCGGCCGCCCTTGGCGGCCTCGGCCTCGAATTCCTCGAGCAATTCGCGCTGGCGCTTGCTGAGATTCTGCGGCGTCTCGACCGAGACCTGGACATACATGTCGCCCCGCGCCGCGCTGCGCAGGACGGAGAAGCCCTTGCCGCGCAGGCGGAACTGGTCCCCCGCCTGGGTGCCGGCCGGGATGGTGACGCGCTGGCGCGAGCCATCCACCGCCGGCACCTCCACCGCGCCACCGAGCGCCGCCTGCGTCATCCGGAGCGGTACGCGGACGAAGATGTTGGCGCCGTCGCGCTGGAAAAGCGGGTGCTGGCGGATGCCGACATCGACATAGAGGTCGCCCGCCGGCGCGCCGCGCAGCCCGGCCTCGCCCTCGCCGCCGAGGCGGATGCGGGTGCCGTCCTCCACCCCGGCCGGAATGGAGACGTTGAGGGTGCGGTCGCGCTGCACCCGGCCCGCGCCCTGGCAGACCTTGCAGGGGTTCTTGATGATCCGGCCCTGGCCGCCGCAGGTGGGGCAGGTGCGCTCGATCAGGAAGAAGCCCTGCTGGGCGCGGACCTTGCCGGCGCCCTGGCAGGTCGGGCAGGTCTGGGCCGCGGTGGAGCCGGCCTCGGCGCCGGAGCCGTTGCAGGCCTCGCAGGAGACGCTGCTGGGCACCCGCACCGTCGACTTGGTGCCGGCGAAGGCCTCTTCCAGGCTGATCTCGACCGTGGTGCGGAGGTCGGCGCCGCGGCCGGAGGCCTGACGCTGCCGCCCGCGGCCGCCGCCGCCGAAGCGGCCGAACATCTCCTCGAAGATGTCCTCGAAGCCGGCGCCGAAGGGGTTGCCGCCTCCGCCGCCCCCGCCCGGGCCGCCGCCGCCCTCGAAGGCGGCATGGCCGAAGCGGTCATAGGCCGCCCGCTTCTCGGCGTCCTTCAGGACGTCATAGGCCTCGTTCAGCTCCTTGAACTTGGCCTCGGCCTCCTTGTCACCCTGGTTGCGGTCAGGGTGGTAGGCCATCGCCAGCTTGCGATAGGCCTTCTTGAGCTCGTCCTCGCTCGCCTCGCGCGAGACGCCGAGCACTTCGTAAAAATCCCGCTTCGCCATGGCCGGGGCGACATCCCCTGAGGAAGGTGCAGCGAAAAGGGCCCGGAGGAGCTAGTCCCCGGGCCCGAACTCCGACGAACCCGGCCCCCAGGGACGTCCCTTGGGGGCCGGGCGCTGTCCGGGCTTAGCCGGACTTCTTCTTGGTGGGGTCGACTTCCTCGAAATCGGCATCCACCACCTTGTCGGAGCCGCCGCCGGAGGCCCCGGCGCCAGGCTGGTCGCCGCCGCCCTGCTGCTGCTCGGAGGCCTGCTGCGCCTTGTAGAGCGCCTCGCCGACCTTCATCGTCGCCTGGGACAGCGCCTCGGAGGCGGAGCGGATGGCCTCCAGCTCGCCGCCCTCGAGGGCGGTGCGGGCCGTGGCGATCGCGCTCTCGACCTCGCCCTTCTCGGACGGGCCGACCTTGTCGCCATTCTCCTTCAGCGTCTTGTCGGCGCTGTGGATCAGGGCTTCCAGGTTGTTCCGGGCCTCAACGGTCTCGCGGCGCTTCTTGTCGGCCTCGGCATTCGCCTCGGCATCCTTCACCATCCGCTCGATGTCGTTGTCGGACAGGCCGGAGCGGGCCTGGATCTTGATCTGCTGCTCCTTGCCGGTGGCCTTGTCCTTCGCCGAGACGGAGACGATGCCGTTGGCGTCGATGTCGAAGGTCACCTCCACCTGCGGCACGCCGCGCGGCGCCGGCGGGATGCCCTGCAGGTCGAAATTGCCGAGCAGCTTGTTGTCGGCCGCCATCTCCCGCTCGCCCTGGAAGACCTTGATCGTCACCGCCGTCTGGTTGTCGTCGGCGGTCGAGAAGACCTGGGACTTCTTGGTCGGGATCGTCGTGTTGCGGTCGATCAGCCGGGTGAACACGCCGCCCAGCGTCTCGATGCCGAGGCTCAGCGGGGTCACGTCGAGCAGCAGGACGTCCTTCACCTCGCCCTTCAGCACGCCGCCCTGGATCGCGGCACCGATGGCGACGACCTCGTCCGGGTTGACGTTGCGGGCCGGCTCCTTGCCGAAGAACTGCTTCACCGCCTCGATGACCTTGGGCATGCGGGTCATGCCGCCGACCAGGATCACCTCGTCGATCTCGCCGGCGGAGAGGCCGGCATCCTTCAGCGCCTGCTTGCAGGGCTCCATGGTGCGGGCGATGAGGTCATCGACCAGCGCCTCGAGCTTCGAGCGGGTCAGCGTCATCACCAGGTGCTTCGGCCCGGAGGCGTCGGCGGTGATGAAGGGCAGGTTCACCTCGGTCTGCTTGGCGGAGGAGAGCTCGATCTTCGCCTTCTCGGCGGCCTCCTTCAGCCGCTGCAGGGCGAGCTTGTCGCCGCGCAGGTCGATGCCCTGCTCCTTGCGGAACTCATCGGCCAGGTAGTCGATGATGCGGGCATCGAAATCCTCGCCGCCGAGGAAGGTGTCGCCGTTGGTGGACTTCACCTCGAAGACGCCGTCGCCGATCTCGAGCACGGAGACGTCGAAGGTGCCGCCGCCGAGGTCGTAGACCGCGATGGTGCCGCCCTTCTTCTGGTCCATGCCGTAGGCGAGCGCGGCCGCCGTCGGCTCGTTAATGATGCGCAGCACCTCGAGGCCCGCGATGGCGCCAGCCTCCTTGGTGGCCTGCCGCTGGGCGTCGTTGAAGTAGGCGGGGACGGTGATGACGGCCTGCGTCACCTTCTCGCCGAGATAGGCCTCGGCCGTCTCCTTCATCTTGGTCAGCACATTGGCGCTGATCTGCTGCGGCGCGTACTTCTGGCCCTCGACCTCGACCCAGGCATCGCCGTTGTCGGCGCGGGCGATCTTGTAGGGGACGAGGTTGATGTCCTTGTTGACGATCGGGTCGTCGAAGCGGCGGCCGATGAGGCGCTTCACCGCATAGAGCGTGTTGTTCGGGTTGGTCACCGCCTGGCGCTTGGCGCTCTGACCCACCAGCCGCTCGCCGTTCTTGGCGAAGGCGACCATGGAGGGGGTGGTGCGCGCACCCTCGGCGTTCTCGATGACCCGCGTTTCCTTGCCTTCCATGATGGCGACGCAGGAATTCGTGGTCCCGAGATCGATGCCGATAACCTTGCTCATCCGTACTTCTCCTTTGCGGCGGGCGAGGGCGGCCCTGGCATGGCACCGCACCCGTCCCCATGAACTCGTCCTGCCCGAGCCGGGCCCAGGCGATCTTCGGATGGGAATATTGCCGGAATGCTGCCGGCAACGCTCCCGATGTATTGGCGCCCCAGGGGCAGAACAAGGCCCCCGGTCGCCCTGTGGCTAAATTTTAGGCGGCCGAGGCGTTGGCGGAGCCGCCTGCCGCAACCACGACCATGGCGGGCTTCAGCAGCCTTCCGTTCAGCGTCCAGGCCGGGGTCCAGGCCTGGATGACGGTGCCGGGGGCGACGCCCTCGGGCGCCGGCTGCTCGGCCATCGCCTGGTGCAGCGCCGGGTCGAAGGGCTGCCCCTGGGCCTCCTGCCGCTGGATGCCATGGCGCTCCAGCATGCCGACGAAGCTGCGCTCGACGCCCTCGAAGCCCTCGCGGAGCTTCGCCAGCAGCGGGTCCTCGTCGCCGCGCGGGGCGGGCAGGGCCTCGAGGCCGCGGCGGAGGTTCTGCGCGGCCTCCACCACGTCGCCGGCAAACTTCTGGATGGCGTAGTTGCGGGCATCCGCCACCTCGCGCTGGGTGCGGGCGCGGAGGTTCTGCGTCTCCGCCTCGGCGCGCAGCCAGCGGTCGCGGAACTGGGCGACCTCGGCCTCCAGCGCCGCGATGCGCTCGGCGAAGCTGTTCGGCGGGGACTGGTCGGGGCTCGCCTCGGCGTCGGTCGGTTGGGCCGCGGCTTGCGCATCCGCCGGCGCGGTGCCCGGCGGCAGGTCGGTTGGATCGCTCATGCCTGTCTTTACGAAAGGAGGAAAACCGTCGCGCGTCAGGTAGTCGCTGCGGGGGGCGAGGGCAACCGGGTCCGGACGGTTTGCCGCCTCAAGGGGCGTAGGCATAGGCGCCGCCGCGCTCCAGCGCCCGGCGATAGGCGGGGCGGGCCTGGAGCTGGCGGAGCAGGCCGAAGAGGGCGGGGCGGGCGGCATCCAGCCCGCCGCGGGCGGTCGCCACCTCGAGCGGGAAGCTCATCATCACGTCGGCGGCGGTGAAGCCGGGGCCGGCGAAATGCCCCTCCCTCGCCACCTCCGCCTCCAGGTAGTCGAGCATGGCGGCGAGATTGGCCTCGATGCGGGAGAGGACGGGGGCGGCCGCCTCGCCGACGCGCGTCAGGTAGAGCTTCACCAGCAGCGGCGTCATCGCCGAGCCCTCGGCGAAGTGCAGCCAGTAGCGGAAGCGGCGATGCGCCGGCGTGCCCGGCGCCGGGGCGAGGCGGCCGGCGCCATGGCGCTCCAGCACGTATTCGACGATGGCGCCGGTCTCGGCGACCACCTCGCCATCCTCGACCAGCACGGGCGACTTGCCGAGCGGGTGGACGGCGCGGAGCGCCGGCGGGGCGAGCATGGTCTGCGGGTCCCGCTCGTAGCGGACGACCTCATAGGGGAGGTCCAGCTCCTCCAGCAGCCAGAGCACGCGCTGGGAGCGGGAGTTGTTCAGGTGATGGACCTGGATCATCGGCGGGCCTCCGGTCGGAGGCGGCCAGTTTGGGCGAGGCCGGGCCGGATGGGCAGGGGCTTCCGGGGCCGATCGCGCCGCCGGGGCCGTGGCGGCGCCGCCATCTCAACCGAAAGTATATTATCTGCCGTTAAGATTCCCGTCATGCGAATGACAGACAGGACATGTGACTCACGCAATCGCGAAGTCGGACCTCCATGAGCCGCCCGGCGGCCTGCGCCCCGTCCCGGCGGGATGGCGGGCGGGACCGCCGGGACGGCAGGCAGAAGGCAGACAGATCCATGGCTCTCCCGAGGCTGTTCATCTCGACCGACATGCAGATGATCACCGGCATCAACACCATCGACGGCGACAAGGACGACGTGCAGTCGATGGTCCATGCCCTGATGTACCAGGACAAATTCGACCTGGTCGGCATCTCCTCCAGCGTCTCGCGCTGGCAGCCGGGCAAGAACGACGTGAAGTTCATCCACCATGTCATCGACAAGTATGCCGACAACCAGGACGAGCTCGCCCGGCACGGCAGCGGCTTCAAGACGGCGGCCGAGCTGCACGCGAACACCTACCAGGGCACCAAGGCGCTGGCGGGTTGGTCCGGCATCGTGGCGCAGACCGATGCCTCCCGCGCCATCGTCCGCGAGGCGCGCGAGGCCGCGGCGGCGGGGACCGACCTCTATGTCGTCACCTGGGGCGGGGTCGGCGACGTGGCGCGGGCGCTGCACGACGCGCCGGACATCGCGGCCAGCCTGCGCCTCATCTCGGTGGCCGGCCAGGTCCAGGAGCCGAATGCCTACAGCTACATCAAGTCGCAATTCGCTGGGAAGGGCGACCTCTGGTGGATCGACGAGTTCTCGACCGCCTTCGGGGTCTACGCCATGCCCGACAACCGGTACCCGACCGGCAATGGCTGGGCGGCGACCAATGCCAAGGGCCACGGCACGCTCGGGGACTTCTTCTACGAGAACACCTTCGACATCCGCGGCACTTACGGGGACATAAACCTGGTGAAGATGGGCGACTCCGGCAGCATCTTCTATCTCATCGACAATGCCGACAACAACGACCCGACGGCGGAGAGCTGGGGCGGCGAGTTCCGCAAGGTCGGCAACCAGTACTGGACGGACCGCACGGACCAGGACCTCGGCTTCGCCGGCAGCGGCGGCGCGCGGACGATCTACGAGGACCGCGCTGCCTGGCAGGGCGACTTCGCCGCGCGCTTCGACTGGCTGAAGTCCTCGGCGCCGGCGCCCGGGCAGCCGCCATTGCCGCTGCCGATGATCCCGCCGCCCATCACCATCGGCAGCGGCAGCGACGCGCTGGCGCTGAGGATCAGCCAGGATGCCTGGAACGGCAGCGCGCAGTACACCGTCAAGGTCGACGGCCAGCAGATCGGCGGGGTGCTGACGGCCAGCGCCTCGCATGACACGGGGCTGTCCGGACTGGTCACCCTGCGCGGCGACTGGGCTGCCGGTCCCCACAAGGTCACCGTCACCTTCCTCAACGATGCCTGGGGCGGCAGCGCCGGCACGGACCGCAACCTCCATGTCGACGGCGTCAGCTACAACGGCAAGGTGGTCGCCCAGGGGGCGGTCCTCCTCAACAGGAACGGCGCGGCGGACTTCGCCTTCACCGACACCGGCGGCGCGACGCCCGGCGGCGTGGTGAAGACCATCGGCAGCGGTGCGGACGCGCTGGTGCTGAAGATCAGCCAGAATGCCTGGAACGGCAGCGCGCAATACGCCGTCAAGGTCGACGGCAAGGCGATCGGCGGCACGCTGACGGCGGGCGCGCTGCACGGGACGGGCGCGGAGGACGCCATCACCCTGCGGGGCGACTGGGGCCTCGGCCAGCACAAGGTCACCGTCACCTTCCTCAACGATGCCTATGGCGGCAGCGCGGGCACCGACCGCAACCTGCATGTCGACGGCATCAGCTACAACGGCGCCGAGCTCGCCCGGGGCACGGCGCTGCTGAACCGGAACGGGGCGGTGGACTTCGCCTTCACCGATACCGGCAGCGCGCCGGCGGCGGACCTGCTCTTCGCCTGAGCGGAGGGGGAGGGGCGGCCAGCCCCTCTCCGGTCACTCCTTCCAGGGATGGGCGGACCAGAGGGCCTGGTACTTTCCGCGGAGCGCGGTGAGCTCGGCGAGATAGGCCTCCGGCCCGAGGAAGCGGAGCGGCAGGGCCTGCTGGATGGCGCTGGCCTGGAACTCCGGGTCCTGCACCACGCGGTCCACGGCCTGCGACAGGCGCTCCAGCACCGCGGGTGGCAGGCCGGCGGGGGCGGCGAGGCCCCGCATGGAGCCCTCGACCACGTCGAAGCCGGCCTCGCGGAAGGTCGGGATCTCGGGCGCCACCTCGGTGCGGCGGTCGCCCATCTGGGCCAGCAGGCGGAGCAGGCCCTGACGGCTCTCCTGCACCCCCTCGGCGACGTTCATCGAGGCGATGTCGATGGTCTTGCCGATCAGCGCCTGCTTCACCTGGGCGCTGCCGGCATAGGGGATGTGGAGCAGGCGGATGCCTGCCTGGCGCTCGAAGGCGAGGACGGCCAGGTGGTCGTCGGAGCCGATGCCGGTGCTGCCGTAGCTGATGCTCTCCGGCCGGGCGCGGGCAGCGGCGATGACATCGGCGAGGCTGCGGTAGGGGCTGTCGGTCAGGACGTAGAAGGCGCCCGGGTCGTCCACGATGTTGGCGATCAGGGTGAAGTCCTCCAGCCGGAAGCGGGCGCGGCGCTCGATCGGCAGGGTGACGATGTGCGGCGTGTTGATGAAGCCGATGGTGAGCCCGTCCGGCTTGGCGCGTGCCAGCTCGCCGAAGCCGATCTCGCCGCCGGCGCCGGGGCGGTTGTTGACGACGACGGGCTGGCCGAGGTCGCGCTCCAGGAAGCGGGCGATGGTGCGGGCCGCGAGGTCCGTGCCGCCGCCCGGGGCGAAGGCGACGATCATGGCGAGCGGCCGGTCGGGCCAGTCCGCGGCCCGGGCCGGGCGGGCGAGGAGCAGGGCGGGGGTGGCGAGCAGCGTGCGGCGCTTGGGCATCGGGAATCCCCGAATTGACGAAGGCCGGAGGAGTGTCCCCCCCGGCCTTCGGTCCTGCAACCTCCGATACCGCGATCAGTCGGCGGCGAGCGCCATCCGGCTGCGGTTCATGCGGCTGTTCACATGGTCTTCCGCCATGTCCACCACCCGCTCGGTCTCCTCGGGCGTGAAGACATGGCCGGCGCCCGGCATCACGCGGTAGTCGATGGTGATGCCGCGCTGGGTGTTCAGCTTGTCGACCAGCTTTTTCACCGAGCTCTCCGGCACCAGCTCATCCGCCGCGCCGTGCAGAATGAGGCCGTTGCACGGGCAGGGGGCGAGGAAGCCGAAGTCGTAGTGGCTGGCCGGCGCGCTGATGGAGACGAAGCCGCCCATCTCCGGCCGGCGCATCAGCAGCTGCATGCCGACATAGGCGCCGAAGGAATAGCCGGCGACCCAGAGGCTGTGCGAGTTCGGGTTCACCGCCTGCAGGAAGTCGAGCGCGGAGGCGGCGTCGGAGATCTCGCCGATCCCGCCGTCGTAGCGGCCCTGGCTGCGGCCGACCCCGCGGAAGTTGAAGCGCAGGGTCGAGAAGCCCATGGCCTGGAAGCGCTGGTAGAGCGCGTGGATCACCCGGTTGTTCATCGTCCCGCCATGCAGCGGGTGCGGGTGAAGCAGCAGCGCAACGGGCGCATTGGGCTGCTTCGAGTGGTGGTAGCGGCCTTCGAGCCGGCCGTCAGGGCCGGCGAACATGACCTCAGGCATCGTCCCGTGGGTCCAATTCCGGTTGTGCCCTGCGCGTCTGGGCTGCCGACGGAAGGTTGCCCCGCCCCGCCGACAGGCCAAGCGCGCACGGACGCTTGATGGGGAAGTCCTTGCCGGCTTGACGGAGCCGGCCCCGATCCACGCCCCGCCCGGCCTCATGGTTGACCGGGTTGGTCGGACAAAATAGCCTGATCGATGCGACGCTCCCGAAGGGGACGTGTTTCATCGCAGCAGCTATGTCTCCGGTTCATGGATCGGCAACCCCCCGGACAGTCTCCCGGATCCGGGGGTGGCGGGAATATAGGGATGCGGTTCCGCGATTCATAACGAAATCAAGGCGCGATCCCCATATTCCCGCGACGGCGCCGGGGGACGGGCCGAGCCGGTGCCCGCAAAAAGGGGATTGGGGCATGCGACTTTCCACTCGTGGTCGCTATGCGGTGATGGCAATGGTCGAGTTGGCGGCGCGGCAGGAGGGCTGCGAAGGCGCTGGAAGGCTTGGGAATCCGGCCTCGCGGCCGGTCTCGCTGGCGGACCTCGCCGGGGCGCAGCTGCTCTCGGTGGCCTATCTCGAACAGTTGTTCGGCCATCTGCGCCGGGCCGGGCTTGTCGCCTCGGCACGCGGGCCGGGGGGCGGGTATCGCCTGGCCCGGCCGGCGGAGGAGATCGCCGTCGCCGCCATCGTCGATGCGGTGGACGAGCCGTTGCGGGCGACCCGCTGCGAGGAGGGCTCGCCCGGTTGCCTCGCCGGGCAGAGATGCCTGACGCATGACCTGTGGCAGGAGCTCGGCGAGCAGATCCGGCTCTTCCTCGGGCATGTGACGCTGGCGGATGTGGTCGCCGGGCGGATCGCCGGGCGGGCCAATGTGCCGAGGGTACAGGCCGCCGAATGAGCCTCTACCTCGATGCGAATGCGACCGAGCCGTTGCGGCCGGCGGCGCGGGCGGCGGTGCTTGCCGCGCTGGATGCCGGGGGCAACCCGTCCGCCGTGCATGGCACCGGGCGGGCAGCCCGGCGGCGGCTGGAGGAGGCGCGGGAGGCCGTCGCGGCGCGGTTCGGCGCCAGGCCAGCGGATGTCGTCTTCACCGCGGGCGGGACGGAGGCGAATGCGCTCGCCATCCATGGGCTGGGGCGCGGGCGGCGGGTGCTGGCCGGGGCGACGGAGCACCCGGCGGTGCTGGCGGCGGCCGGACCCGGGGCGGAGGCCGTGCCGGTGCTCGGCAGCGGGCAGGCCGACCTCGCCGCGCTGGAGCGGATGCTGGCCGAGGGACCGCCGGCGCTGGTCTGCCTGATGGCGGCGAACAACGAGACGGGCGTCCTTCACCCCACCGCCGAGGCGGCAGCACTCTGCCGCGCGCATGGGGCGCTGCTGCACATGGATGCGGTGCAGGCGGCGGGGCGCATCGCCCTGCCCGAGGGGGCGGATAGCTGGGCGGTCTCCGGCCACAAGCTCGGCGGGCCGCCGGGGGCGGGGGCGCTGCTGCTGCGGCCGGGGCTCGAGCTGCCGGCGCTGATCGCGGGCGGCGGGCAGGAGCGCGGGCGGCGCGGCGGGACGGAGCCGCTGCCGGCCATCGCCGGGATGGCGGCGGCGGAGCCGGCGCCGGGCGAGGCCGGGCGGCTCGCCGCGCTCAGGGACCGGATCGAGGCGGGGGTGGTGGGCGAGGCCGTCATCGCCGGCGCCGGGGCGCCGCGGCTGTCGAACACCACCTGCATCATCCTGCCGGGCATCGCGGCGGAGACGCAGGTGATCGCGCTCGACCTCGCCGGGGTCCGCGTCTCGGCCGGCGCGGCCTGCTCCTCGGGCAAGGTGGCGCGGAGCCCGGTGCTCGCCGCGATGGGCTTCGGCGCGCTGGCCGGTTGCGGCATCCGCGTCTCGCTGCCCTGGAATGCGCCGGAGAATGCGGCGGAGCGCTTCCTCGAGGCGTGGTCTGCCATGCGCCGGCGCCTCTCCCAATCCGCCGCCTGAAGCCCCACCATGGGGTGATGCGCCCGAACCGCCCCGTCTATCTCGACAACCACGCCACCACCCCGCTCGACCCGCGGGTCCTGGCCGCCATGCGGCCCTGGTGGGAGGAGAATTTCGCCAACCCCCACAGCGTCGAGCACGCCATGGGGCGGGCGGCGGAGGAGGCTGTCGAGGCCGCGCGGGCCGAGATCGCCGGGTCGATCGGGGCTGAGGCGCGGGAGATCGTGCTGACCTCGGGGGCGACGGAGGCGAACAACCTCGCCATCAAGGGGGCGGCGCGCTTCGCCCGCAGCCAGGGGGACGAGCGGCGGCGGGTCGTGACCCTCGTCACCGAGCACAAATGCGTCCTCGAGAGCGTGCGGGACCTGGCGGAGGAGGGGTTCGAGCCGGTGCTGCTGCCGGTCGGGCCGGATGGGCTGGTCGACCTGGATGCCCTGCGCGAGGTGGTGGAGGGCGGGACGCTGCTCGTCTCCGTCATGGCGGTGAACAACGAGATCGGCGTGGTGCAGGACCTCGAGGCGATCAGCCGCATCGTGAAGGCGGCCGGCGCGCTCTTCCATACCGATGCGGCGCAGGCGGTAGGGCGCATCCCGCTCGATGTCGAGGAGATCGGGGCGGACCTGCTCTCCATCTCCGGGCACAAGATCTACGGGCCGAAGGGCGTCGGCGCGCTTTATGTAAGGCGGCGGCCACGCGTCCGCCTCGCCCCGCTCTTCTCCGGCGGCGGGCAGGAGCGGGGGCTGCGCTCGGGGACCCTGCCGGCGCCGCTGGTGGTCGGCCTCGGCGAGGCGGCCCGCGTCGCGGGGATCGAGGCGATGCTGGATGCCGGGCGGATCGCCGGGCAGCGGGACCGCTTCCTCGCGGCGCTCAGGGCCGAGGTGCCGGAGGTCCGGGTGAACGGGCACCCCGAGCGGCGGGTGGCGGGCAACCTCAACCTCACCTTCCCCGGCGGGGTCGATGCCCAGGCGCTGATGGCAGCGGCGCCGGAGCTCTGCGTCTCGACCGGCTCGGCCTGTTCCTCGGCGGCGGTGGAGCCATCTTACGTGCTCCGCGCCATCGGGATTCCGGAGGCGGAGGCACGCGCCACCTTGCGGATCGGGATCGGTCGCTTTACCTCGCCCGCGGATGTGGACCGGGCCGCAGCATCCCTCGCCGCGGGCTGGCGTGCGGCCGTTTCGGGAGCAAGCAGGTAGATGCCGAAGATGACCTTCGTCGAGCGGGACGGCACCAGGCGGGAGGTCGATGCCCCGCTCGGCCTCTCGGTGCTCGAGATCGCTCATAAGCATGGCGTCGACATCGAGGGCGCCTGCGAGGGCTCGCTCGCCTGCTCGACCTGCCATGTCATCGTCGACGGCTCCTGGTTCACGAAGCTCGCTGAGCCGACCGAGGACGAGGAGGACATGCTGGACCTCGCCTTCGACCTGCAGGAGACGAGCCGGCTCGGCTGCCAGCTCATCATGACCGAGGCGCTGGACGGGCTGGTGGTGACGCTGCCCTCCGGCACGCGGAATGCCGGTGGCTGATATCCCCTGGGATGGTTTCGGGGCCGAGGGCGGGCTGTTCCGGCGGTTGCGGGAGGCCTGCGCGGGCGACTGGGCATCCTATACCTGGCATCCCTTCGTCCAGGGGCTGTCGGACGGGACGCTGCCGCTGGCGGCCTTCCGCCGCTACCTGATCCAGGACTACCTCTTCCTCATCCATTTCGCGCGCGCCAAGGCGCTGGCGGTGTTCAAGGCCGAGAGCATCGAGGCGATGCGGGACAAGACGGCGGCGATCGCCGCCATCCTCGCCGAGACGCAGCTCCATCTCGGCTATTGCGCGGAATGGGGCCTCTCCGAGGCGGAGGTGCGCGGCACGGCCGAGAGCGCCGAGACGGTCAGCTACACCCGCTACGTCATCGACCGCGGGCTGGCGGGGGACATCCTCGACTTGGAGGTGGCGCTCGCCCCCTGCACGGTGGGGTATGGGGAGGTCGCGCTGCGCATCCTCGCCGATCCGCGCCGGCGGCGGGAGGGCAACCCCTACCAGAGCTGGATCGACGCCTATGCCGCGCCGGACTACCAGGCGATGGCGCGGGCGGCGGCCCTCAGGATCGACGCGCTGGGCGAGAGCCATGGCGGCCCGGCGCGCTTTCCCATCCTCTCGGCGACCTTCGCCGAGGCGGCGCGGCTGGAGGCGCGGTTCTGGCAGCAGGGGCTGGACGCGGCCTGATGCGCATCCTGGTCGCCATGTCGGGCGGGGTCGACAGCAGCGTCGTCGCCGGGCTGCTGAAGGCGGAGGGGCACGAGGTCATCGGCGCCACCCTCCAGCTCTACGACCATGGGGCGGCGACCTCCCGCAAGGGGGCGTGCTGCGCCGGCCAGGACATCCACGATGCCCGGCGCGTGGCGGACCGGCTCGACATCCCGCACTACGTGCTCGACCGGGAGAGCCGCTTCCGCGCGGCGGTGGTGCAGGACTTCGCCGACAGCTACGCCCGCGGCGAGACGCCCATCCCCTGCGTGCGCTGCAACCAGACGGTGAAGTTCGAGGACCTGGTCGGCCTCGCCCGCGACCTCGGCGCGGAGGCGCTGGCGACGGGGCATTACGCGCGGCGCGTCGAGGGCCCGGCGGGGGCGGAGCTGCACCGGGCGGCCGATCCGGCGCGGGACCAGAGCTACTTTCTCTTCGCCACCACCCGGGCGCAGCTGGAATTCTGCCGCTTCCCGCTCGGCGGGATGCCGGACAAGGCGGCCGTCCGGGCGGAGGCGGCGCGGCTCGGCCTGGCGGTGGCCGAGAAGCCGGACAGCCAGGACATCTGCTTCGTGCCGGAGGGCCGCTACTCGGATGTCGTCGCCCAATTCCGCCCCGATGCGGCGGAGGCGGGGGAGATCGTCCATCTCGACGGGCGCGTGCTCGGGCGGCATGCGGGCATCGCGCGCTACACGGTCGGCCAGGGGCGCGGGCTGGGGCAGGCCTCCCGCGACGGGGAGCAGCCGCTCTATGTCGCGGCGGTGGAGCCGGGGCGGCGGCGCGTCGTCGTCGGGCCGCGGGCCGCGCTGCCGCAGGCCGAGGTCACGGTGGCCGAGGTCAATTGGCTGAGCGCCCCGCCGGAGGGGCCCGTCGCCTGCCAGGTGAAGCTCCGCGCCCGGGAGGTGCCGCAGCCGGCCCTCGCGCGTTGGAATGCGGCGGCAGGCGTGCTGCGCGTCACCCCGGAGGTGCCGGCCATCGCCGCGCCGGGCCAGGCCTGCGTGCTCTATGACGGGGAGCGGGTGCTGGGCGGCGGCTTCATCCAGAGGGAGGCAGCATGACCCGTCCGCCGCGTCCGAGGAAGGCGCCCGTGAAGCCGAGGGGTGGCGCCAAGGGCCAGGGGCGTCAGGTAGCGCAGCTCGAGGCGGAGCTGGCCGAGCTCCGCGCCAGGCTCGCCAAGGCGGAAGCGAGCCTCCGGGAGTTCGACAAGGGCGGCGTCGAGGCCTATGCGGCGCGGCGCATCGCGGCGCTGGAGGAGGGCCAGCAGGTCGCGCGCGGCCAGGCCGTGGAGGCGGCCGTCGCCAAGGCGCGGGCCGAGGGCGAGCTCAGGACGCTCCGGGATGCCATCGGCAAGGTGCCGGGCGTCCATGGCTGGCTGCTGCGCAGGGCCGTGAGGAAGGCGGGGCTGTAGGCTGGCGCACAGGCCGGTCGGATGGATCAGCCGATCGGGGTCATGGGCGCGACCGACCGTCGGGCCGGAGCGCGTCCTAATCCCGCTCCGGCAGGGGCGCGGCCCCGGTCTCGCCGGCGAATTCCTGCGGGGCGCGGTCGGCGAGGGCCAGTTCCTCGCGGGCGCGATGCCAGAATTCCTCGGCGCGGCCCTCGGGGCGGCCGGCTTCCTCCCAAAGCGCATGGGCCCTGTGGCGGATCGCCTCCTCCGGGCTGGTGTCTTCCTCGGGCATGCCCACCTCCTGCACGATGCGGTTCCAGCGCCCGGCGGGTGGCGGGGTGGCAGCGGTGCCGCAAAAATGCGGGCAGGCTGCATCCGCGCCCCGGCCTCGGCCGTAACGCCGCTGTCGGTCGGCGGGGCGGGGGCGGATCATGGCGTGCAGCGGCATCATGAGCGTGGCTGAGATCGCGGCGGCGGCGCCCTATCCCCTGCCGCCGGCCGGAGCCAGCCCGATGCGCCTCGCCCGCGAGCGAATGGAGGCGACCGGCCAGTGGCATCCGCGCCAGTCCATGGGGCGGCGCTGGACCATCGGCTGCGTCGCGCTCGAGATCACCCAGCGCTGCAACCTCGATTGCAGCCTCTGCTACCTCTCCGACCATTCCGAGGCGGTGAAGGACATCCCCGTCGAGGCCGTCTTCGAGCGGATCGACACCATCCGGGCCCATTACGGGCCGGATACGGATGTGCAGGTCACCGGCGGCGACCCGACGCTCCGGCGGCGGGACGAGCTGGTGGCGATCGTCCGGCGCATCGCCGAGCGCGGGATGCGGCCGAGCCTCTTCACCAACGGCATCAAGGCGACGCGGGACCTGCTGGCGGAGCTCAGCGAGGCCGGGCTGGTCGACGTCGCCTTCCATGTCGACATGACGCAGGAGCGGCCGGGCTATGCCGACGAGGTGGCGCTCAACGCCGTCCGCGCCGAATACATCGGGCGGGCGCGGGGGCTGCCGCTCTCGGTCTTCTTCAACACCACGGTCTTCGACGGGAATTTCCACGAGATTCCGGCGGTGGTGGAGTTCTTCGTCCGGCATGCGGATGTGGTGCGGCTGGCGAGCTTCCAGCTCCAGGCGGATACCGGGCGCGGGACGCTGCGGCGCCGGCAGCAGCCGATCGACATCGGCACCGTCTCGGCGCAGATCCGGGCCGGGGCCGGGGCGGAAATCAATTTCGACACGCCGATCGCCGGTCATGCCGAGTGCAACCGCTATGCGATGACGCTGGTCGCCAATGGGCAGGTGCACGACCTCTACGGCGAGGGGCGGCCGCTGGCGACCATCCTCGAGGCGACGGCGGGCATCCAGTTCGACCGGAAGCACAAGGGCCGGGCGGTGGCGGCGCTGGCGCGGGGCTTCGCACGGCGGCCGGGGGCGGCGCTGGCGCTGCTGCCCTGGGCGGCGCGGCGGCTCTGGGGGATGCGGCGGGACCTCGTCGCGGCACGCGGGCGGGTCCACAAACTGTCCTTCTTCCTGCACAACTTCATGGATGCCGAGGCGCTGGACTGCGAGCGGATCGGCGCCTGCGTCTTCATGGTGGCGACCGGGGACGGGCCGATCTCCATGTGCCTGCACAACGCCAAGCGCGACGCCTTCATCCTCAAGCCCGTCCCGTTGCGGGACGGCGCCTTCTGGGACCCGCTGACCGGCGCGGCGCGCGAGGCGCCGGGCGAGGCGGCGGCGCCGGTGCTGACGCGGAAGAATGCCCGCGGCCGGCGGCGGCTGGAGATCGACCATCGCCGCGTGGCGAAGCAGGGGGCGATGCCGTGAGCGCCGTTCCGCGGCGGGCGCTGCTCGGCCTGGTGCTGGCGGCGCCGGCGGTCGCGCAGCCGCGGCTGGTCGGCTACCCGGCCTGGCTCGATCCCTGGGAGGCGGTGCTGCGCCGGCGGGTGGATGCCCAGGGGCGGGTGGATTTCGCCGGGATCGCGGCGGAGCCGGGGCCGCTGCGGGCCGTGGTGGCGGAAGTCGAGGCGGCGGGGCCGGGCAACCAGCCCTCCGCCTTCCCGACGCCGGCGGATGTGCTGGCCTGGCACCTCAATGCCTATAACGCGACGGCGATGCTCGGCATCGTCAAGCGGGGCGTGCCGGAGGAGCTTGGGCTCTTCGGGCGCTACCAGTTCTTCGCCAATACCGCCATCCGCATCGCCGGGGCGCCGACGACGCTGAAATCCTACGAGGACGACGTGATCCGAAGGCTCGGCGAGCCGCGGGTGCATTTCGCGCTGAACTGCATGGTGCGGGGCTGCCCGCGCCTGCCGCGCGAGGCCTTCCGCGCGGCGCGGCTGGAGGCGCAGCTGGCCGCCGCGGCGCGGGAGTTCTGCGAGAGCACCTACCAGGTCAGGCCGGAGCCGGCGCAGCGGCGGGTCTCGGTCTCGCAGATCTTCGACTTCTTCACCGGCGACTTCGTCCCCGGCCATGCGCCGAGCCTCATCGCCTACATCAATTCCTGGCGGCGGGAGCCGATCCCGGCGGACTGGTCGCTGCGCTTCTTTGACTACGACTGGCGGATCAACCGCCAGCCGGGCGGCACGGGATAGGCATGGCGCTGCTCGCCTGGCTGCTGGCCGCGCTGCATGCCGCGACGGGGGTCGGCAAGCTGCTCGACCTGCCGGGCTTCGTCGCGGTGCTGGGCGAGTACCGGCTGCTGCCGGCGGCGCTGCTCTGGCCGGCGGCGGTGGGGGTGACGGGGCTGGAGCTCGGCATCGCGCTCGGGCTGGCGCTGCGGCGCTGGCGCCGGCTGGCGGCGCTGGCGGCGGCGGGGCTCGCGGCCTTCAACGGGGCGGTGCTGGTGCTGACGCTGTGGCGGGGCATCGCGCTCGCCAATTGCGGCTGCTTCGGCGTCTTCCTGGCGCGGCCGCTGGGCTGGACCTCCCCGCTCGAGGACCTGGCGCTGGTGCTGCTCGCCCTGCTCGTCGCCCGGCGGCCGGCATGAGGCGGCGGGCGCTGCTGCTGGCGGCCTTCGCCGATGCCGAATTCCCGGCCTCGATCGAGGCGGGCGGGCGGCGGCTGGTGCTGAACGGCACCGGGCGGCGGCTCTATTCCTGGCTGCGCATCGAGGTCTACCGGGCGGCACTCTACCTGGAACGGCCGAGCGGGGAGGCGGAGGCGATCCTCGCCGCCGCCGGGCCGCGGCTGGTGGAGGTGCATTACCGGCGGGCGGTGCCGCTGGAGAGCGTCGTCGCGGCCTGGGAGGCGAGCCTCGGCGAGACCCTGCCGGGGGCGTTCCGGGCCTGGCTGCGGCCGGTCGCGGTGGGGGATGTGGAGCGGCAGCTCTTCCTCGCCGACGGCGTGGTGCTGGAGGGGCTGGGGCGGCCGGCGGCGCGGGTCGGCGGGGCAGGGTTCGCGCGGCGGCTGCTCGACTGCTGGATCGGCCAGGCGATGCCGGACGAGGCCTTGCGGCGCGGGCTGCTCGGGCTCGGCGGATGAGGCTGCGGCGGCTGGTGGCGGCCCTCGGCTTCCTGCTCGGCGCGGTCGGGGTGGCGGCGGCGGTCGGGGGCGAGGGGCCGGCACCGCCCTGGCTGCTTCGCCTCTTCGCCGGCTGGTGCGTGGGCACACCCTATTGGTGGTGGCTGGAATACCGGCTGCTGCGGCCGGAGGGGGAGGAGGCGCGGCGGCATTTCGCCACGGAGCAGGCGCTGTCGCGCTGGGTCTGGCTCGGCTTCACCCTGGCGATGGCGGTGCCGATGCTGCTGCGGCGGTGACGGGCCGGGCGCCGGGGGCGGCAGCCTGGCCCCCGGCCCGTCACCCGGGCCTCACCCCTTCAGCATGCGGCGGGCGATGGCCATGCGGTGGACCTCGCTCGGCCCCTCATAGATGCGCTGGACGCGGACCTGGCTGGCCATCAGCTGCAGCGGCAGCTCCTTCGTCATGCCCATGGCGCCGAAGGTCTGCATGGCGTTGTCCAGCACCTCCTGCGCCATCTCGGTGGCGTAGACCTTCAGCATCGAGGCCTCGGTGCGGACATCCTCGCCGGCGGACATCTTGGCGGCGGCGTCGCGGACCATGAGGCGGGTGATGTGGATTTTGGTCGCGGCGTCCGCGACCCACCACTGGATGGCCTGGCGGTCGGCGAGGCGGACGCCGAAGGTGGTGCGGTTGTTCGCCTGCTCGCAGAGCATCTCGAGGGCGCGGCGGGCCATGCCGGTGCAGCGGGCGCCCATCTGCAGGCGGCGGACATTGAGGCGGAGCTGCATGGGCGCATAGCCCTGGCCGAGCGCGCCGAGGATCTGGCGGGCGGGCACGCGGCAATCCTCGAAGACCAGCTCATAGGTCCGCCGGCCGCCGATCATCGGGATCTCGCGCTCGATGATGAAGCCGGGCGTGCCGCGCTCGACGATGAAGGCGGTGACGCCCTCCTGGCGCTTCCCCTCGCCGGTGCGGGCCATGACGATGACGAAGTCGGCGCGCGGCACGCCGCTCACCCAGATCTTGCGGCCGTTGATGACCCAGTCCTCGCCGTCCTGCACGGCGCGGGTGGTCATCCCCGCCGGGTCGCCGCCGGCGCCGGGCTCGGAGATGGCGATGGAGGAGCGCATCTCGCCGCGGGCATAGGGGTCGAGATACTTCGTCCGCTGCTCGGGGTTGGCGACGGCGAGCAGCATGTGGAGGTTCGGGCTGTCGGGCGGGAAGATGAAGGGGGTGACGGTGCGGCCCATCTCCTCCTCGACCGCCATCAGCGCGGAGATGGGCAGGTCGGCGCCGCCGAACTCCTCCGGCACGTCGAGGCCGTAGAGGCCGAGCTCCCGGGCCTTGGCGAGCAGCGGGCCCTCCTCCTCCGGCGTCAGGCCGTACCTGCCGCCTTCCGACTCGCGCTTGAGCACGGCGGGCTCGAGCGGCATCAGGTCGCGCTCGACGAAGCGGGCGACGAGGTCGCGCACCATGCGGTGCTCCTCGGCCAGCGCCGGGATGGCGAAGCCGTCGGTGGTGAGGGCCATGGGTTTCTCTCCCGCGGGATCGGTTTGCGGCGAAGGCTAGACCCGTGCAGCGGGGGTGCCCATCCCCTGCCGCTAGATGGGGCCTGCCGCGAAGCCGCGCAGGCGGTCGCCGATCACCCGGCCGACGGCCTCGGCCGCGGCGCGGCGCGGGAAGCTCGCGCGCCAGACGAGCCGCACGGTCCGCCCGGTGCGCTCCCGGAGCGGCCGGAGGACGATGCCCATGTCCTGCGCCGTGCCGGCGGCGAGGCCCGGGATCAGCGTCGTGCCGTAGCCGGCGGCGACCATGCTGAGCAGCGTCGAGAGGCTCGCCGCGCGCAGCGTGCCGCCGAGAGCGCCGCTTTGGCCGCAGGCGGCGAGCGCCTGGTCGCGCAGGCAATGCCCGTCGGCCAGCACCAAGACGTCCTGGGCGAGGTCGGTCTCGGCCACGACCTCCCGGGCGGCCAGCGGGTGCTCGGGCGGCAGGGCGGCGAGGAAGGGTTCGTCGAAGAGCGGCTGGCTCGCGAACTCCGTTCCGTCCACCTCGGTCGCCAGCAGCGCCGCATCCAGCTCATGGGCGCGCAGCCGGTCGAGCAAGGTCAGGGTCTGGTCCTCCCAGGGCTCCAGCAGGAGGGTGGGCAGCGCCTCGTGCAGCGGGGCGAAGATAAGGGGGAGCAGGTAGGGCGCGAGCGTCGGGATGATACCGAGGCGGAGCTTGCCCGCCAGCGGGTCGCAGAGGTCGCGGGCGGCGGCGAGGATGGCATCCACCTCCGCCACCGCGGCGCGGACATGGCCGATCAGCCGCTCGCAGGCGCTGGTCGGGACCACCGCCTTGCGGTCGCGCTCGAACAGGGCGACGCCGAGCTGCTCCTCGAGCTTGCGGAGCTGCACGGAGAGCGTCGGCTGGCTGACGCCGCAGGCCTGGGCGGCGCGGCCGAAATGCCCGTATTCGGCGACCGCCAGCAGGTAGCGGAAATCCCGGAGGTTCATGCGGGGATTATGGGTGGCACGATAGCCGTTGCCTATCAGGACAGTTGAAAATTTCCGCTTACCTCTATCCGCATAACACGGCTAGCGTGGGTCGAGGCCGACAGGCCGAGAGGGAGGGAGACGCCGGGTCAAGGCCCGATCACGCAAGCCTTGGCCTGGCCGCCGCGACGCGGCCCGCACCCGTCAACGAATTGGCAGCGGAGAGACACATGGACGGCAATCAGAGCCCCGGCGCCGGTCAGTGCCCGGTGGTGCATGGCAGCGCGCCGCGGCACACCTCCTTCGGCGGCCGGTCGAACCGCGACTGGTGGCCCAATGCGCTGAACGTCAGGATCCTGCACCAGCACTCCAACCTCGCCAATCCGCTTGGCGAGGCCTTCGACTATGCGAAGGAGTTCGAGACGCTCGACCTCGAGGCGCTGAAGCAGGACCTCTTCGCGCTGATGCGCACCTCGCAGGACTGGTGGCCGGCCGATTACGGGCATTACGGCCCGCTTTTCATCCGCATGGCCTGGCACAGCGCGGGCACCTACCGCACCGGCGATGGCCGCGGCGGCGCCGGCGGGGGCACGCTGCGCTTCGCCCCGCTCAACAGCTGGCCGGACAACGGCAACCTCGACAAGGCAGTGCGGCTGCTCTGGCCGATCAAGAAGAAGTACGGCCGCAAGATCTCCTGGGCCGACCTCATCGTCTTCGCCGGCAACTGCGCGATCGAGTCGATGGGGCTGAAGCCCTTCGGCTTCGCCGGCGGGCGCATCGACCTGTGGGAGCCGCCGGAGGACATCTACTGGGGCGCCGAGGATAGCTGGCTCGGCGACAAGCGCTACACCGGCGACCGCGAGCTGGAGGCGCCGCTGGCCGCGGTGCAGATGGGCCTCATCTACGTCAACCCGGAGGGGCCGAACGGCAAGCCGGACCCGGCGGCCTCGGCGCGCGACATCCGCGAGACCTTCGCGCGCATGGCGATGAATGACGAGGAGACGGTCGCGCTCATCGCCGGCGGCCATACCTTCGGCAAGTGCCATGGCGCGGGCAGCCCGCAGGAGCATGTCGGGCGCGAGCCGGAGGGGTCCGACATCGAGGAGATGGGCCTCGGCTGGAAGAGCAGGTTCGGCAAGGGCCATGGCGTCCATGCCATCACCAGCGGCCTCGAGGGCGCCTGGACCACCAACCCGATCCAGTGGGACAACGGCTACTTCGACAACCTCTTCAAGTACGAGTGGGAGCTGACGAAGAGCCCGGCCGGCGCCTGGCAGTGGACGCCGACGGACCCGGCGGCGAAGACCACCGTGCCGGACGCGCATGACCCGGAGAAGCGCCACGCGCCGATGATGGCGACGACCGACATCGCGCTGCGCACCGATCCCAAGTATCTCGAGATCTCGAAGCGCTTCCACGAGAACCCGGACCAGCTGGCGGATGCCTTCGCCCGCGCCTGGTTCAAGCTGACGCATCGCGACATGGGGCCGGTCTCCCGCTATCTCGGCCCGCTCGTGCCGCAGGAGGTGCTGCTCTGGCAGGACCCGGTCCCGCCCGTCGCGCATCCGCTGATCGAGGCGGAGGACATCAAGGCGCTGAAGGCCAAGCTGCTTGCCTCGGGCCTATCGATCTCCGATCTCGCCGGGACGGCCTGGGCCTCGGCCTCGACCTTCCGCGGCTCCGACAAGCGCGGCGGGGCGAATGGGGCGCGCATCCGCCTCGCGCCGCAGAAGGATTGGGAGGTCAACGAGCCGCAGCGCCTCGCCGGCGTGCTGGCGAAGCTTGAGGGTATCCAGAAGGAGTTCAATGCCTCGCAGGCCGGCGGCAAGCAGGTCTCGCTCGCCGACCTGATCGTCCTCGGCGGCTGCGCCGCGGTGGAGGAGGCGGCGCGGAAGGCCGGTGCCGAGGTGGAGGTTCCCTTCACGCCCGGCCGGACCGATGCCTCGGCCGAGCAGACGGATGCGGAGTCCTTCGAGGTGCTGGAGCCGGTGGCGGATGGGTTCCGCAACTACCTCAAGCGCGACTACAAGGCCTCGCCGGAGGAGCTGCTGATCGACCGGGCGCAGCAGCTGATGCTGACCGCGCCGGAGATGGCGGTGCTGCTGGGCGGGCTCCGCGCGCTCAACATCAACCATGAGGGAGCGAAGCACGGCGTCTTCACCGACCGGCCGGAGACGCTGACCAACGACTTCTTCGTCAACCTGCTCGACATGGGCACGGCCTGGCAGCCTTCGGCGGAGAACGGCGTCTATGAGGGGCGGGACCGGGCGACGGGCCAGCCGCGCTGGACGGCGACGCGGGTCGACCTGATCTTCGGGTCGAACACGCAGCTCCGCGCGGTGGCGGAGGCCTATGCCTGCGACGACTCGCAGCCGGCTTTCCTCAGGGACTTCGTGAAAACCTGGACCAAGGTGATGAACCTCGACCGGTTCGACCTGGTGCAGAAGGCGTTGCAGAACGCCTGAACCGAGTTCGTGCCGTGGCCCGCAACAGGCCGCGGCACGGTGCTCAGCCCTGGCCGGCGAAGGCCAGGAGGTCGGCGAGGGTGATGGAGCCGCCGCCAGGAAGCGGAGCGGCGGCAGCGCCCTCCGCGAGCATGCGGGCGAGGGCGTCACGGAGCGTGGCGCCCTCGGGCAGGGCGGGGCCGGGCGCCGGTTCCGCCCGCGCCGGCAGCGATGACAGCGGAAAGAGCGCAAGGCGCAGCAGCATGCGGTCGGCGCCGAGGAATTCGGCGGCGAAGTCATCGGACGGGTGCGCCAGCATCTCCGCGGCCGGCGCGTGCTGGACGAGGCGACCGTCGCGCAGCAAGGCCACGGCGTCGCCGAGGCGGACGGCCTCCGCCACGTCATGCGTCACCAGCAGCACGGTCTTGCGGAGCTGCTGGAGCAGGCGCAGCACCTCCTCCTGCAGCTTGCCGCGCTGGACGGGATCGACGGCGCCGAAGGGCTCGTCCATCAGCAGCACGGGCGGGTCGCCGGCGAGCGCCCGGGCGACGCCGACGCGCTGGCGCTCGCCGCCCGACAGCTCATGCGGGCGGCGGGCGGCGAAGCGGGCCGGGTCGAGGCCGACCATGGCGAGCACCTCCTCCACCCGGGCGCGGATGCGGGCGCGGTCCCAGCCAAGCAGCGTCGGCACGGTGGCGATGTTCGCCGCTACGTCCCAATGCGGGAAGAGTCCGACCTCCTGGATGACATAGCCGATGCGGCGGCGGAGCGTGACGGCGTCCATGGCGCGGGCATCCTCGCCGCCGATGCGGATGGTGCCGGCGCTCGGCTCCACCAGGCGGTTGACCATGCGCAGCAGCGTCGTCTTGCCGGAGCCGGAGGGGCCGATCAGGGCGCAGCTCGTGCCTTCGGGGACGGCAAGCGAGACATTCTCCACCGAGGCGCGGTCGGCGCCGGGCCAGCGCTTGCTGAGGCCCTCGATCTCGATCATGCGCCGCGGACCCGCGCGGCGAGGTGGCGTTCCAGCATGCCGAGCGCGGCCTCCGTGCCAAGGGCGAGCAGGGCGATGGCGATGGCGCCGACCAGCATCCGCCCGGTATCGAGCAGGGCGAGGCCCTGGGTGACGAGGTCGCCGAGCCCGCCGCCGCCGATGAAGGTGGCGAGCGCCGCGGCCGAGACCACCTGCACCGCGGCGACGCGCAGCCCCGAGAAGATCAGCGGCGCGGCGAGCGGCAGCTCTACGCGCATCGCCCGCTGCGGGCCGGTCATGCCGAGGCCGCGCGCGGCATCCAGCGCGGCGGGATCGGCGCCCCGGATGCCGATCACCGTGTTCACCAGGACGGGCGGCAGGGCGAGGAGGGCGAGGGCCACCACCGAGGGGGTGAAGCCGACGCCGAGCAGCGGCAGCAGCGCGGCGAGCACGGCGAGGCTCGGGATGGTGCGCAGCGCGCCGGCGAGCATGATGGCGCCTTCGGCGAGGCGCGGACGGTGGGCGACGGCGATGCCGAACGGCAAGGCCAGCGCCACGCCGATGGCGAGGCCGGTAAGCGAGAGGAGCAGGTGGTCGCCGACCGCGGCGAGGAAGAGGCCGGGATGGGTGCTGAGCCACTCCATCAGCGGCTCGCCGGTAGGCGGCGCTGCACGGCGCCGAGGCCAGCATCGATCAGCAGCGCCATGAGGGTGACGAGTCCGGCGCCGACCAGGATCTTCTCCGTATGGCCCTGGTCGAGGCCGCTGAGGATCAGCGTGCCGAGGCCGCCGGCGCTGATATAGGCGGCGACCGTCGCGGCCGAGACGAGGGTGACCGAGGCGACGCGGAGGCCGCCCAGCAAGGCCGGCAGGGCGAGAGGCAGCTCCACCCGGAACAGGCGCTGCCGGCGGCTGAGGCCCATGCCCTCCGCCGCGTCGAGTACGGCGGGCGGCACCGAGGCCAGGCCGGCGACGAGCGCGCGCAGCAGCACGGGCACCGCATAGGTGACGAGGGCGAGCAGCGCGGGCGCGAAGCCGAGGCCGAGCACCGGCACCAGCAGGGCGAAGAGGGCCAGCGTCGGCAGCGAGTAGAGCACCGAGGCGGTGCCGAGCAGGCCGGTGCGGAGGCCGGGGCGGCGGGCGACCAGCAGGCCGAGAGGGAGGGCGATCAGCAGCGCGAGGGCGAGGGAGGCGGCGACCAGCTCGGCGTGAGCCAGCAGGGCGGCGCCGATCGCATCGAGGTTGCGGCCCGTCCAGCGCATCAGGCGAGCCCGTGCTCGTGGAGGAAGCGGGCGGCGACCTCGCGCGGCTCCTCGCCGTCCTGGTCGACCTGGCGGTTCAGCTCCTGCATCACGCCATTGTCGAGCGTCGCGCCGATGGCCAGCAGCGGCCGGACGAGGCCGGGGACGTCCCGCAGCGCCTGCTGCCGGACCACGGCGGCGAGCTGGTAGGGCGGCCAGAGATGCCGGTCGTCGCGGAGGGTGGTGAAGCCGTAGGTGGCGATCTGCCAGTCCGTCGCATAGGCGTTCACCACATCGGCCTGGCCGTGGTTCAGCGCGGCATAGCGGAGGCCGAGGGCGGCGAATTGGCGGAAGCGGCGGAACTCCATGCCATAGACGCGGCGGAGGCCGGGAAGCCCGTCGGCGCGGTCGGCGAATTCATTGCCGGCAGCCAGCGTCAGGCGCGGGGCGGCGCGGGCGAGGTCGGAGAGGGTGGCGAGGCCGTAGCGCCGCGCCGTCTCCGGCAGGACCAGCAGGGCATTGCCGTTGTCGATGCCCGAGGGATCGAGCCAGTCGAGGCCGAGCGGTGCATAGCCGGCGCGGACCTTGGCCAGCACCTCGGCCGCATCGCCCTCTGGCGGCTGCTTGAGGACGACGCCCAGGCCGGTGCCGGTGTATTCCGGGTAGAGGTCGATCTCGCCCGCGAGCAGCGCCTGGTGGGCAATGGCCGTGCCGCCCAGGTTGACGCGGCGCTGCACCGTGGCGCCGGCGCGTTCCAGCCCCTGGGCGAAAAGCTCGGCGACGACCAGCTGCTCGGTGAAATTCTTCGACCCGACGCGCAACAGGGGCGCCGCCCGGGCGGGGGCGGGCGCGGCCAGGGGCGCGGCCAGGGCGGCGAGGAACGGGCGTCTCCGCATCCGGTGAGCCTAGACCGGCGGAACGAACGGGCCAAATGCCCGCTCAGGCAGCGTGGAGGGTCAGGCTGGCGAGATGTGTGAACTTCTTGGGATGAGCGCCAATGTCCCCACCGATATCTGCTTCAGCTTCGCCGGACTGATGCAGCGCGGCGGCAGGACCGGGCCGCATGCGGATGGCTGGGGGATCGCCTTCTACGAAGGCAAGGGCGCGCGGGCCTTCCATGACCCCCGGCCCTCGGCGGACTCGGAGGTGGCGCGCTTCGTCCGCGACCACCCGATCAAGAGCTGCACCGTCCTCTCGCATATCCGCCGGGCCAACCGGGGGCGGGTGGCGCTGGAGAACACCCACCCCTTCCAGCGGGAGCTCTGGGGGCGGCTCTGGACCTTCGCGCATAACGGGCAGCTCGCCGGGGTGAAGCGCTGGCCGCTCCGGCACTACCACCCGGTCGGGACGACCGACAGCGAGCACGCCTTCTGCTGGATGCTCGACCGGCTGCGGGAGACCTTTCCGGCCTCGCCGCCCGGGCATCGGCTGGCGGCGGCGATCGAGGCGCTGTCGGGGCGCCTGGCGGCGACGGGCGTCTTCAACATGCTGCTGAGCGACGGGCGCTGGCTCTACTGCTTCTGCGGCAAGCGCATGGCCTGGCTGACGCGGCGGGCGCCCTTCGGCCCGGCGACGCTGATCGACGAGGACCTCAGCGCCGACTTCGCCAAGGAGACCACGCCGCGCGACGTGGTGACGGTGGTGGCGACGCGGCCCTTGACCCGGGACGAGGCCTGGACGGTGATGGAGCCGGGGCAATACGTCGTCTTCCGCCGCGGCGAGCGGTGGATGCACCGGCGGGTATCGGTCCCGGAGCTGGAGCTGGCGGCATGAGCGAGACGGTGGGCGGGGCCATGGCCGGGCTCCGGGTGGTGGTGCCGGAGACGCGGGAGCTGGAGGTGCTGGCGCGGATGCTGGAGCGCCAGGGTGCGCAGGCGATCCGCTGCCCGCTGGTCGCCATCGTCGACGCGCCCGACCCGGCGCCGATCGAGGCCTGGCTGCGGCGCTTCATCGCCACGCCGCCGGACGACCTGATCCTGCTGACCGGGGAAGGGCTGGGGCGGCTGCTCGGCGTGGCGGAGCGGGCGGGGATCGAGGGCGAGTTCCGCGCGGCGCTGGCCGGTGCCAGGCGCATCTGCCGTGGGCCGAAGCCGAGCCAGAAGCTCAGGAGCATCGGCCTCGGGCCGGACCTGGCGCCGGAGCCGGCGACGACGGCGGGGATCATCGCGGGCCTGCGGGCGCTCGACCTGCACGGGCGGCGGGTGGCGGTGCAGCTCTATCCCGACAACCCGAATGCGCCGCTGCTCGACTTCCTCCGCGAGGCGGGGGCGGAGGCGGACCCCGTTCTCCCTTACGCCTATGCGACGCGGGCGGAGGACGAGCGGGTGCTGGAGGCGATGGGCGAGATGGCGGCCGGGCGGGTCGACCTCGTCGTCTTCACCAGCACGCCGCAGGTGCGGCGGCTGGTGAGCCTGGCCGAGGAGGCGGGGCGGCAGGCGGTGCTGGCCGAGGCGCTCCGGCGGACGCGGATCGCGGCCGTCGGGCCCGTGGTCGCCGAGGCGGTGAGGACAGCGGGCGGCGAGGTGGCGGTGATGCCCGAGGAAAATTTCCACATGAAGCCGATGGTGAATGCCATCCTGCAGGGGCTCGGCCGGGCCTAGCCGCGGGGATTGCGGGGCGGGGGCGGCGCGGGCCACACTCCCGGTATGATCCTCGCCGGCGACACCGAGCATCCCCGCGACTTCCACGGCTACGGGCCCAACCCGCCCGATCCGCTCTGGCCGGGCGGGGCGCGGCTCGCCCTCTCCTTCGTGCTGAATTACGAGGAGGGCGCCGAGAACAGCGTGCTCAACGGCGATGCGGGAAGCGAGCTCTACCTGCACGAGGTGCCGGGCGGCACGCCGCGGGCGGAGCGGGACCTCTCGACCGAGAGCCAGTTCGACTACGGCGCGCGGGCGGGGCTGTGGCGCATCCTGCGGCTGTTCGGGGAGCGCAAGCTGCCGCTGACGATCTATGCGGTCGGGCGCGCGCTGGAGCTGCACCCGGAGGCGGGCCAGGCCTTCGCCGAGGCGGGGCATGAGGTGGCGAGCCATGGCTGGCGCTGGATCGACTATCGCGGCGTGCCGGAACAGGTGGAGCGCGACCACATCACCCGCTGCGTCGAGGTGATCGAGCGGACCACGGGCAGCAGGCCGGTCGGCTGGTATACGGGGAGGATCAGCCCGCGGACGCGACGGCTGGTCGCGGAGCATGGCGGCTTCCTCTACGACAGCGACTCCTACGCGGACGACCTGCCCTACTACGTGCGGGCGGCGGGGAAGCCGCTTCTCGTCGTGCCCTATACGCTCGACAACAACGACATGAAATTCGCGGTGCCGCCGGGCTTCTCGGCGAATGACGGATTCACCCAGCACCTGACCGACAGCTTCGACCTGCTGCGGCGGGAGGGCGGGCGGATGATGTCGGTCGGGCTGCATTGCCGGCTGGCCGGGCGGCCGGCGCGCGCCGCGGCGCTCGAGCGCTTCCTCGACCATGTTGCGCGGCATCCCGATGTCTGGGTCTGCCGCCGTGCCGAGATCGCCCGGCACTGGCTGGCGCAGCACCCGCCCCAATAGGCCAACAAAGGAAACCTCCATGACGCTGCATCGCCGGTCTGCCCTCGGGCTGGGGTTCGCTGCCCTGGCCATGCCCGCCCTCGCCCAGCCGGCGCGGCCGATGGCGCGGATCGTCGTCGGCTTCCCGGCGGGCGGCAGCGCCGACACCACGGCGCGGCTGATCGCCGAGCGGCTGCGCGGGCCCTATGCGCAGAACGTCATCGTCGAGAACCGCGTCGGCGCCGCCGGGCGGCTGGCGGTCGAGGCGGTGAAGGCGGCGGAGCCGGATGGCAATACCATCCTGCTGACGGCGGCGAGCATGCTGGTCATCTTCCCGCATCTCTACCGCCCGGCAACGCTGCGCTACGACCCCTTCACCGACCTCATGCCGGTGACGCCGGCCGGGGAGTTCCCCTTCGGCATGGGCGTCGGGCCGATGGCGAACAGCGTCGGCACGCTGGCGGCCTTCAAGGACTGGGGCGCGGGCAAGACCGACATCCCCTATAGCAGTGCGGCGGCGGGCAGCATGCTGCACTTCCTCGGCGTGCAGGTGGCGAAGGCGACCGGGCTGTCCATGACGCATATTCCCTACCGGGGCAGCGCGCCGGCGATCCAGGACCTGCTCGGCGGGCGGCTGGCGGCGAGCTACCACCCGATGGTCGACCTGGCGCCGCATGCGGCGACGCCGGGCGGGCCGGTGCGGCTGGCCGGCGTCTCCTCCGAGCAGCGGCTGCCGCGCTTCCCGGATGTGCCGACCTTCGCCGAGCAGGGCTATCCGCAGCTCACCGGGAGCGAGTGGTTCGGGCTCTTCCTGCCGGCGAAGACGCCGGCGGCGGTGCAGGAGGCCTTGCACCGCACGGCCGTGGAGGCGATCGGCACGCCCGATTACCGCGAGGCCATCGCCAGGCTGGAGATGCGGCCCTATCCGCTCTCCATCGCCGACTTCACCCGGCGCTTCCGGGCCGACTACGAGAAATGGGGGCCGATCATCGCCGAGAGCGGGTTCCGGCCGGAGGAAACCTAGGCCGACTTGTGCCGGCGCCCGGCGATGAACCGGGCGCCCTCGGGCCCGGCCAGCTCGGCATGCCGGTGCCCGGCCGGGACGCTGAAGACATCGCCCGGGCCGTAGGTCGTCGCCTGGCCGTCGCGGGTGAGGGTGAAGGCGCCACCGGTGATCAGCAGCTTGGCGTCGAAGGGGTGGCTGTGCTCCGGCACGGCCTTGCCGGGCGGCAGGTCGCGGTCGAGGACTTCGTTGAAGCCCTCCATGCGCAGGATGTCGGCGAAGTCCCTGGCGTCCATCTGTCGGTTCCTACCGGGCGATCTCGCCATTCACCATGAAGGCGGGGTCGCGCTTGCCGTCCAGCACGTCGAGGATGTTGCGAGCCGCCTGGCGGCCCATGCGGGCCAGGCCCTCCTCCGTGCTCGCCGCATTATGCGGGCTGACGACGACATTGGGCAGCGCATAGAGCGGGTTGGTGGCGTTGGAGGGCTCCACCTCCAGCACGTCGAGCCCGGCGCCCTGCAGGCGGCCGGCCTCGAGCGCGGCGACCAGGGCAGCCTCCTCCACGATCGGGCCGCGGGCGGTGTTCACCAGGATGGCGCCCGGCTTCAGCGCGGCGAAGGCGGCCGCATTCATCAGGTGGTGGGTGGCCGGCGAGAGGGGACAGTGCAGCGTCACCACATCCGCCGCGGCGAGGCCGGCCTGGAGGTCGCGGATGGGGGTGAAGCCGTCGGCGGCGATGCGGGCCGGGTGGAAGCCAGGGTCCATCACCATCACCTTCATCTGGAAGGCGCGGCAATAGTTGGCGACGCGGCTGCCGATGCGGCCATAGCCGACGACGAGGACGGAGCGGCCGGCGAGGTCGACCATCCCCGGCCCGCCCTTCGCCCACCAGCCGCCGGCCTTGACGATCTGGTCGTTGTCGAGGGCGCGGCGGGCGACGGCCAGCATCAGCATCATCGCATGCTCGGCGACGCTGAGGTCGTTGGTGCCGTTCACCACCATCACCGGGATGTCCCGCTCGGTGCAGGCGGCGATGTCGACCGTGTCGAAGCCGACGCCGTAGCGGGAGACGACCTTCAGCCGTGGTGCGGCGGCCAGCGCCGCGCGGTCCACCCGCTCCAGCCAGCATAGCACGGCGTCGGCGGAGGAGAGGTGCTGGTGGAACTGCTCCACCGGCGGGTCCTGCAGGGTGACGATGTCGAGGTCGCTCCGCTCCGCCAGCACGGCCTGGCCGGCAGGGTGCAGGGCGCGGCAAAGCAGGATGCGGTGCGGCATGTGGTCGGTCCTCCCCCGGATTGTGGTGGGATGGTGAAACCATCGGCGCCCGGCGCCAAGGCCCCTTGCCGCCCGGGCGGCACGCGGCTAGGTTGCGGGCTGCATGACCCTGCACGCGCCCCTTTCCGGCCTGACGAGCGGCTCCGCCGCCGGCCGCGCGTGCCCGCTTCTCGGCCTCCTCCTTCGACTTACCCGCCCCTGGGCGTGACGCTCGGCTGACGGCCGGCTTCGCTCAGGGGGGACTGAGCGAGAGGCTGCGCGAGCACGAAGGAACCGAGTCCATGGCTATCACCCATCCCAGCTTCGGCACGCTGGACGACAACCGCATCATCTTCTTCGACACCACCCTGCGCGACGGCGAGCAGTCGCCCGGCTTCTCGATGAACCTCGAGGAGAAGCTGCGCATGGCGGAGGCGCTGGCCGAGCTCGGCGTCGATGTCATCGAGGCAGGCTTCGCCATCGCCTCGCCGGGCGATTTCGAGAGCGTGCAGTCGATCGCGCGGAGGTTCGCCAAGGACGGGCCGGTGGTCGCCAGCCTCGGCCGCGCCAACCCGGCCGACATCCTGCGCAGCGCCGAGGCGCTGAAGCCCGCCGCCCGCAAGCGCATCCACATCGTCCTGGCGACCTCCGAGCTGCATATGCGCGTCAAGCTGCGCATGTCGCCGGAGGAGGTGCTGGACCTGACCACCAGCAGCGTCAGCCTCGGCCGCCAGCACAGCGATGACGTCGAGTGGTCGGCGGAGGACGGCAGCCGCTCCGACCCGGACTTCCTCTGCCGCTGCGTCGAGGCGGCGATCAAGGCGGGGGCGACGACCATCAACATCCCCGACACCGTCGGCTACTCCATGCCGGAGGACATGGCGCAGATCTTCCGCGACCTGCGCAACCGGGTGCCCGGGATCGAGAAGGTCATCCTCTCCGCGCATAATCACAACGACCTCGGCATGGCCGTCGCCAACACCGTCGCCGCCATCCAGGCCGGCGTGCGGCAGATCGAGAGCACGATCAACGGCATCGGCGAGCGGGCCGGCAATGCCTCGCTCGAGGAGGTGGCGATGGCGCTGCGCACGCGGCGCGATGCGCTGCCCTACACCAACAACATCGTCACGCAGAAGCTGCTGCGCACCAGCAAGCTGCTGGCGACCATCACCGGCTTCGACGTGCAGCCGAACAAGGCGATCGTCGGCCGCAACGCCTTCGCGCATGAATCGGGCATCCATCAGGACGGCGTGCTGAAGGACGCCTCCACCTACGAGATCATGACGCCGGAGAGCGTGGGCTGGACCAAGAACAGCCTGGTGCTCGGCAAGCATTCCGGCCGGGCCGCCTTCCGCGACAAGCTGGCTGCACTCGGCTACACGGTCGGCGACAACCAGCTGAACGACGCCTTCCGCCGGTTCAAGGACCTCGCCGACCGCAAGAAGGTCGTCTACGACGAGGATGTCGTGGCGCTGGTCGATGACGAGGTGGTGCGCGGCAATGACCGGGTGAGGCTGCTGGCGCTGACCGTCGCCACCGGCCTCGGCACCAAGCCGATGGCGACCCTCGCCCTCGAGGTGGATGGCGAGCACCGCGACGGCATGGCAAGTGGCGACGGCGCGGTGGACGCGACCTTCAATGCCATCCGCCACGCCTTCCCGCATGAGGTGGCGCTGAAGCTCTACGCCGTGCAGAGCGTGACGGGGGGTACGGATGCGCAGGCGCGCGTGACCGTGCGGCTGGAGGAGGGCGGCAAGCTGGTCGATGGCCAGGGCGCCGACACCGACACCATCGTCGCCTCCGCCCGGGCCTATGTGCATGCGCTGAACAAGCTGCTGGTGAAGCGCGAGCGCACGGCGCCGGCCGAGATCACGCCGGCGCTCTCGGCCTGAGCGCATGAAAAAGGCCCCGGCCAGGCTGGCCGGGGCCCCCAAGGGCGCATGGCTTGGGGCGCGTCCGGTGGAGCGCGCTACTTCTCGTCGGAGGAGGACTGGTCCTCCTCGATCAGGCGCAGCAGCTCGTCCGGGATCGGCTCGCGCGCCACGGTATCGTAGAGCTGGTGCAGCCCACGCCGCAGCCAGACATCGAAGGCCTGGTCCACCTCCTTGCCCTCCTGCTCGATACCGGGCTTTGCCGGGGTGCTTGCGCGTTTCTTTTCGATCTTGCCCATCATCCCGGCCGCCAAGGACGGGCTGGCGGGGTGCCGCTCGAGCACCGCCGCCCCACTCCGTGTCATATTACACTATACCACAGAGCGGATTTCGCCAACGACCGTATCGGTCCGGTCGCGCTGTGCGCCGTTCCGGATCTCGGCGGCCGGCTGGTCCTCGCCCATCAGCCAGGCCTGGAGCTGGCGGCGGGCGCGGAAGACGCGGCTCTTCGCCGTGCCGACGGCGCAGCCGGTGGCCTGGGCGACTTCCTCGTAGGAAAGGCCCTGGAGAACCACCATGAACAGCGCCTCGCGCTGGTCGGAGGGCAGGCGGCCGAGGGCGCGGCTTAGCTCCTTGAGGACGAGGCGGTCCTCATGCGCGCCGCTGACGGCGAAGGCGGACATCGGCAGATCCTCGATGTCGGTCGTCTCGCGCTGCTTGCGGAGCGTGCTGATGAAGCGGTTGCGCAGGATGCGGTGCATCCAGGCGGCGAAGTTGGTGCCGGGGGTGAAGCTGTCCTTCGCCGCCAGGGCGTTGGCGACGGCATCCTGCACCAAATCCTCCGCAGCGGCCCGGTTGCGCGTCAGCGCCAGGGCCTGGACCCGCAGTTTCGGCAGCAGGGCGACGAGCTGGCCGTGGAATTCGGCAGCGCTGCTGACGGCGTGAGCGGGCTTCGCGGTGGTGTCGGTGTGTCCGTCCATAGTGGTCCGGTCCCTCTTTGCTTCGTCTGATAAGAAGTGATCGGCCAGGGCGAAGGGATGCATCACGCGCGCGTTAGGGCGTCACAGGATCGGGAGGCTGCTTTTCCAGCGCCTCGGCCAGCAACCGGCGTGCGCGGGAGACGCGGGCCTTCATGGTGCCGAGCGGGACGGCGCAGATGTCGGCCGCTTCCTGGTGCGAGAGGCCCTGCGCGCCGACCAAGATCACCGCCTCGCGCAGCAGCGGCGGCAGGTCGCGCAGCGCCCGCGTCAGGTCGCGCATGCGGCCGGGCACTTCCTGTTCGGCAGGCGCGCCCTGGTCCTCCGGCAGCGACTCGGCGAGCCGGCGTTCGCGGCGGCGCGAGCGAAGCTGCTCATGGAAGGTGTTGCGGATGACGGCGAGGCACCAGGCGCGGAGGTCGACACCCTCCGACTTGCCATCGAGCGAGCGCAAGGTTCGCAGCACCGCTTCCTGCACGAGATCGTCGGCTTCCGTACGGGAGCCCGAGAGGTACCGGGCAAAGGCCCGGAGTTCAGGCAACAATTGCGCGAGCGCCGTCCGCAGCGCGCGATCCATGGCTTGTTCGGTCACGACATGCTCAATATCACCACCTACGAGGTGCGATAAGGATATCCATCGCCTGTGCAGGATGAGAACGGCATGAGCGCCATCGACCGGGCGGGGATGATCAAGGCGCTGCCTTATGCGCGCCGCTATGCCCGCGCGCTGACCGGAACCCAGGCCCAGGGTGATGCCATGGTGGCGGATGCGCTGCGCCAGGTGATGGCGCAGCATTTCCCTGGGGATCCGACGCCCCGCGCCATCCTGTACCGCGCCGTGGGCGATGCCGTCCGCGCCGCCGATGCCGGGCCGCGGCATGATCCGGCCGGCCTGACCCTGCAGCAGCGCATGCTGCTGCTGCTGACCGCGCTGGAGGAGCAGCCGCTGACCGCGGCGGCGGCGGCCTGCCGCATCTCGCCGGCGGAAGCGGAGGCGGAGCTGCGCATCGCCCGCGACGGGCTGCGCACCGGCGTCACCGCGCGCGTGCTCATCATCGAGGACGAGCCGATCATCGCCCTCGACATCCAGGAGCTGGTGGAGCGCTGCGGCCACAGCGTCGTCGGCATCGCCGCGACGGAGACCGAGGCGGTGGAGATGGCCCGGGCGGAGCGGCCGGGGCTGGTGCTGGCCGACATCAATCTCGGCGCCGGCGGCGACGGGGCGAGTGCGGTCGCCCGCATCCTGCGCGACCTGACGGCGCCGGTCATCTTCGTCACCGCCTATCCGGAGCGGCTGCTGACCGGCGAGGCGGTGGAGCCGGCCTTCGTCATCACCAAGCCCTTCGATCCCACGACCCTGGCGGTGGCGACCTACCAGGCGGTGACGCGCGGCGTGCGGCCGGTTTGATGTAACACGGGTTCGTTAAGCATGGAGAACCGAATGGGGACGGCGGCGTTTTGCCGCCGTAGCCTGCGGAGGACGCCATGCTTTACTGGACGTTGATCTTCCTCGTCATCGCGCTGGTCGCCGGCGTGTTCGGCTTCGGCGGCATTGCCGTGGCCTCGGCCGGAATCGCCAAGATCCTCTTCACCGTCTTCATCGTTCTGTTCCTCCTCTCCCTGGTCTTCGGAGCCATTCGCAGGTCATGAGGCTCGGGCGGCGCGGTCTGCTTGCTGGCCTGGCCGTCGCCCTCCCCCTGGAGGGCGGCGTGCGGGCGCAGACTGCGGCCGGCCAGCGGAGCGAGCCGGACCTCTGGTTCGACCCAACGCAGCTCCCCTCCTTCACCGGCACCGTCGAGCGCTACCTGCCCAATCCGCGCGGCGAGGTGGATGGGCTGATCTTCCGGGAGGGCCCGCAGGTGGTCTTCCCGCCCGATGTGGCGGAGGCGGTGCGGCGCGATGCGCCGGCCGGCAAGTCCGTCATCGTCTGGGGCATCCGGGCGCGCCGGGCGCCGGTCATCACCATGCTCGCCTTCGCGCCCAATTCCGACGCGACGCCGGTGGTGGTGGACCGGTTCTACTGGCGGCTCGGCGGGCGGGTGGTGCAGGAGGGCGGAACCGCGCTGCGCCTTTCCGGCAAGGTCAAGCAGCCCTATTACACGCCGCAGGGCGAGGTGGCGGGAGCGATCCTCGAGGATGGCAGCGTCGTGCTGGTGCCGGCCGCCGCCGTCGAGGGCACGCAGGACCTGCTGAAGCCGGACCAGGCGCTGGCCGCGGCCGGGCCGGGGCGTGACGGGCCGGACGGGCGGGCGCTGCTCGCCGAGCGGCTCGGCCCCTCGCCCGATGCGATGCGGCCGGTGGCCGGCCCTCCGCGCTGACCATGGCCGAGGGCGCCAGCGCCGAGGAGGGCGGCAGGGCCGGCTTCATGGCCGGGTTCTGGCGGCTGACCAGGCAATACTACCGCGGCGAGGAGCGCAGGCGGGCCTGGTGGCTGACCGGCGGCGTGCTCGCGCTGACGCTGTTGCAGATCGGCGTGCAGGTGCGGTTCAATATCTGGAACCGCGACTTCTTCAACGCCCTCGAGTCGCGCGACCGCGACGCCTTCTTCGGGCAGCTCGGGCTGTTCATGGCGCTCACCGTCGGCAGCATGGTGACGGCGGTGTTCCAGCTCTACATGCGGCAGATGCTGCAGCTGCACTGGCGGGAATGGCTGGTGAGGCGGCTGCAGCATCGCTGGCTGGAGGGCGGGCGGCACTACCGCATCAACTTCCTGCCCGATGCGGCGGACAACCCGGACCAGCGGATCAGCGAGAACACGCGCTGGGCGACGGCGATCGCGGTCGACATGGCGGTCGGGCTGGTCAGCTCCGTGCTGATGCTGGTCTCCTTCGTCGGCATCCTCTGGACCCTGTCGGGGCCGCTGCATGTCTCGCTCGGCGGGAGCGAGCTCGAGATTCCGGGTTACATGGTCTTCGCGGCGCTGCTCTATGCGGGCATCGGCTCGGCGCTGACCTGGTTCATCGGGCGGCCGATGGTCGAGGCGAATATCCGGCGCAACGCGGCGGAGAGCGATCACCGCTTCGCGCTCGTGCGCCTGCGGGAGAGCAGCGAGGGCGTCGCGCTGATCCGCGGCGAGGCGGATGAGGAGCGCGGGCTGCACCGCGCCTTCGGCCAGGTGGCGAAGTCCATGCTCGACCTGATGCGGAGCGAGCGGCGGCTGATGTGGCTGACCTCGGCCTACGGGATGCTGCTGACGGTCTTCCCGGTGCTGGTGGCGAGCCCAAGGTATTTCGCGGGCGCTATCACGCTCGGCGTGCTGATGCAGATCTCCTCGGCCTTCGGGCAGGTGACGACCAGCCTCAACTGGTTCGTCGACAATTTCCCGCGCCTGGCCGACTGGCGCAGCCATGTGGCGCGCGTCGTCGAGCTGGAGGACACGCTGGACGGGGCGGATGTGGAGGAGGCGGACACCGTCATCGCCATCGAGGAGGGGCCGGGCGAGGATGGGCAGGAGGTGCTGGCCTTCCGCGACCTACAGATCGCCCAGGCCGATGGCACGCTGGTGATCGAGGAGGCGAATGCGGAGATCGCGCCCGGCGAGAAGGTGCTGATCCTCGGCGAGAGCGGGAGCGGGAAGTCGACGCTGTTCCGGGCGATCGCCGGGCTCTGGCCCTGGGGGGCGGGGCGCATCCGCATCCCCCGCCGGGCGGCGATGATGTTCATGCCGCAGCGGCCCTACCTGCCGCTCGGCACGCTGCATGCGGCGCTGACCTACCCGGCGTCGGCCGAGGAATTCCCGGCCCAGGCCGTGGAGGCGGCGCTCAGGCGCTGCGGGCTGGAGGGGCTGGTGTCGCGGCTGGAGGAGGAGGACCGGTGGGACCGCATCCTCTCCCTCGGCGAGCAGCAGCGGCTGGCCTTCGCGCGGCTGCTGCTGCACCGGCCGGGCTGGGTCTTCATGGATGAGGCGACGGCGGCGCTCGACGAGGCCAACCAGGACAGCATGATGCGGATGTTCGGGGAGGAGTTGGCCGGGAGCGCGCTGGTCTCGATCGGGCATCGCCCGGGGCTCGACGCCTATCACGACCGGACGCTGAAGCTGATTCCGGGGGCGGAGGGGGCCCGGCTTCGCCGCCGCCTGCCGCGGCGGGAGAAGAGCAAGCGCGGCTCGCTCCGTCGCTTCCTCCGCCGCAAGGTCCTGCCGGCCGGGGTGGCCGACTAGGGCGGTTTCCGTTCGCACTGGCTCACGGAAGCCGCTCTCATCCATTGTTCGGCCGAGCAAATAGCTCCGATCAGGTGTTTCCACCTGATCGGGGTTCGCTTGGCCAGGCAGCAGGCGGGTATGCGTTCCCTGAGGCAGGTCAGACTGAACGCGCCCCAGCGGATGGGCCCTGGGGCAGAGCCCGGTGGTCCCTCAGCGCCAGGCCGGCCGGCCGATATTGACGTCGCGGCCGCTGGTCAGCGCCCCGCCCGCGGCGCCGACGCCGCCGCCGATCAGCGCACCCGTGCCGATGCTGCCGCCGGTGAGCGCCGAGACGCCCGCGCCGGCGCCCGCGCCGAGCAGGCCGCCGGAGATGGCCCGGTCGCTCGTGCGGTAGCCGCAGGCGCCCAGGGCCAGGGTCGCGAGGAGGATGATCGTTGCCTTGCGCATGGTCTGGGTCTCCCGTGTTTCTCCTGCCACAACGTTCTATGTTCCGCTTAGGTTGCTATCCGGCGGTGTCGCAGGCTCGGGAGGGCCTTGAGTGGCGCGCGCCGGGCGGGTAAGGGCACGGCCTTCGCTACACCTCGCGGGCTGGTGATCTCTGCCTCGTCTTCAACCTTCGGGTTTGGCTGACGGGGCGGCCGGTGGCGCGACCAGGAAGGTTGGCTCCGCATGTTCTCTCGCCTGTTCGGCTTCCTCTCCGCCGACATGGCCATCGACCTCGGGACGGCGAATACGCTGGTCTATGTGAAGGGTCGGGGCATCGTGCTGAACGAGCCGAGTGTCGTCGCCATCGCCGATCTCCGCGGCCGCAAGCAGGTGCTGGCGGTGGGTGAGGAGGCGAAGATGATGCTGGGCCGCACCCCCGGCAACATCGCCGCCATCCGGCCGCTGCGGGACGGCGTGATCGCCGATTTCGAGGTGGCGGAGGAGATGATCAAGCACTTCATCCGCAAGGTGCACAACCGGCGGAGCTTCGCTTCGCCCATGATCATCGTCTGCGTGCCCTCGGGCAGCACGGCGGTGGAGCGGCGGGCGATTCAGGAAAGCGCCGAGAGCGCGGGCGCCCGCCGCGTGCTGCTGATCGAGGAGCCGATGGCCGCCGCCATCGGCGCCGGGCTGCCGGTGACGGAGCCCTCCGGCTCCATGGTCGTCGACATCGGCGGCGGGACAACGGAGGTCGCCGTGATCTCGCTCGGCGGGATCGTCTATGCGCGGAGCGTGCGCGTCGGCGGCGACAAGATGGACGAGGCGATCATTTCCTACACCCGCCGGCAGTTCAACCTGCTGATCGGCGAGAGCAGCTCCGAGCGGATCAAGATGGAGATCGGCGCCGCGGCGATGCCGGACCATGGCGAGGACGGACCGGTCACCGAGGTGAAGGGCCGCGACCTGATGCACGGCGTGCCGCGGGAGGTCTATGTCTCGCAGCGGCAGATCGCCGAGAGCCTGGCGGAGCCGGTGACGGCCATCGTCGAGGCGGTGAAGGTGGCGCTCGAGAACACGCCGCCGGAGCTCGCCGCCGACATCGTCGACAAGGGCATCATGCTGACCGGCGGCGGGGCGCTGCTGCACCGGCTGGACGAGGTGCTGCGCGCCTCGACGGGCCTGCCCGTGGTGGTGGCCGAGCAGCCGCTCTCCTGCGTCGCGCTCGGCACCGGGCGGGCGCTGGAGGAGATCAAGAGACTCCGCCAGGTGTTGAGTTCGATGTGTTGAGCCCCAGATAGGTTCTCGCGATAGCGTCAATTTCAACCCAGGGGTCGAGGTGGCGGCGTGATCCGGCTCAGCATTCCGCTCCGGCAGGCCCTGTCCCGCCTGTCCTTGCCCGTGCTGATCGCACTCGCCTTCGGCACCATGCTGCTCGGCAAGGCGGATGCGCTGCTGGCGGAGCGGGCGCGGATGGCCCTGGCCGACCTGCTGGCGCCGATCTGGGCGACCTTGCAGCAGCCGGTGGCCTTGGTGCGCGGGGCGGTGCGGGAGGCGGAATTCCTGCTCAATCTCAGGGCCGAGAATGCCCGGCTGCGCGAGGAGAATGAGCGGCTGCGGCGCTGGCAGGCGACAGCCCTCGCCCTCGAGGCGGAGAATGCGATGCTGCAGCGGCAGCTCCATGTCGTGCCGGAAGCGGCGCCGGCCTTCCTGACCGTGCGCGTCGTCGCCGATGGCGGCGGGATCTATGCGCGGGCGGTGCTGCTCGGCCTCGGGCCGAGCCATGGCGTGCGGAAGGGGCAGATCGCCCTCGACGAGCGCGGGCTGGTCGGGCGGGTGACGGAGGTGGGGCTGCGCTCCGCCCGGGTGCTGCTGGCGACCGACATGAACAGCCGCATCCCGGTGGTGCTGGAGGGCAGCCGGGCGCGGGCGATGATGGTCGGCACCAATGGCGCCCGCCCGCGGCTGCAGCATTGGCCGGAGGGCTCGGCGCCCGAGGATGGGGAGCGCATCGTCACCAGCGCGGAGGCGGGTGCCTTTCCGGCCGGGCTGCCGGTCGGCATCGTCCGCCGCAGCGAGGGCGGCGCGCCGGAGGTGGAGCTCTTCGCCCGGCTGGACCGGCTGGATGTGGTGCGCCTCTTCGATTACGGGCTGGGCGGCATTCTGCCGCCGGAAGCCGTGGCGCGGCCCGAGCCGTGGCCCAGGCGGTAGCGCGCCATGAAAGGGCGGCCCGCCCTCGCCATGGGGTTGCTGCGCCAGCTCGACGCGGTGGCCCGGGCCGCCTTCCCCACCGGCCTGACCGCCTTGCTGATGGTGCTGGCCGCGGTGCCGGTGGGCCCGCCCGGGCTGGTGCCGGCGGCGGCCCTGCCCTGCATCGTCTTCTGGTCGGTGTTTCGGCCCGCCGCCCTGCCGCCGCTGGCGGTGTTCGGGCTGGGGCTGCTCGGGGACCTGCTGAGCTTCGCCCCAATCGGCTCCGGCATGCTGACCTTGCTGGTCGTCGCCGGGCTGGTGACGCGGTGGCGGCGCGTCCTGGTGAAGCGGTCCTTCCTCACCGTCTGGCTCGCCTATTGCGGCGTGGCGCTGGGGGCGGCGGCGCTCGAGTGGCTGCTGCAGGTGGTGCTCGGGTGGCGGCTGGTGCCGGTGGCGCCGGGGCTCTACCAGGTGATGATGAGCGCGGGGCTCTATCCAGGCCTCGCCTGGGTGATGAGCCGGCTGCATGAGGCGATGAGTCGCGCGGAGAGCACGCCATGAGCCTACATGCGGAGAGCGCGGCATGAGGCTCTGGCGCAGGGCGGAGCGGGGGCTCGGCAGCGGCAAGCCGGGCGGGTCCGGCTTCAGGGGCATGCGCCGCGAGGAGGAGCGCCGGCGCGGCGTCTTCACCCGCCGGGCGCTGCTGCTCGGCGCCGGGCAGCTTGGGCTGTTCGGCTTCCTCGGCAGCCGGCTCTACCGGCTGCAAGCGGAGGAGGGCGACCGCTACGCGACCCTCGCCGAGGAGAACCGCGTCTCCGCCCGGCTGATCCCGCCGCCGCGCGGGCGCATCCTCGACCGCAACGGGCAGGTGGTGGCAGGCAACCAGCTGAACTGGCGGGCCCTGCTGGTCGCCGAGCAGACCCAGGATGTCGGGGCGACGCTCGACACTTTCTCCCGCATCGTGCCGCTGACCGAGCAGGAGCGGGCGCGGATCGAGCGCGAGCTGCGGCGGCGGCGGCGCTTCGTGCCCGTCGCGGTGCGCGAATTCCTCAGTTGGGAGGACATGGCGCGGATCGAGGTCAATGCCCCGGACCTGCCGGGTATCCTGATCGATGTCGGCACCACGCGGCTCTACCCGGAGGGGGAGCATCTCTCCCATCTCGTCGGCTATGTGGCGCCGCCGGCCGAGCGGGACATGGATGGCGACCCGCTGCTGGAGCTGCCCGGCATCCGCGTCGGCCGGGCGGGGATCGAGCGGCACCACGACCTGCTGCTGCGCGGCCGGGCGGGGGCGGTGCAGCTCGAGGTCAATGCCGTCGGGCGGGTGATCCGCGAGCTCGACCGGCGCGAGGGCGTGCCGGGGCAGGACGTCCAGATCTCGGTCGATGCCGGGCTGCAGAAGGCGCTGCGCGGCCGGATCGAGGAAGGCACCAGCATCGTCGTCATGGATACGCGGAACGGGGAGGTGCTGGCCATGGCCTCGCAGCCCTCCTTCGATCCGAATGTGTTCAATGCCGGCGTCTCCGCCGCGCAGTGGCGGCAATGGACGGCCAACCGGGCGACGCCGCTGATCAACAAGGCGACCAACGGGCTCTACGCGCCGGGCTCCACCTTCAAGATGATCGTGGGGTTGGCCGGGCTGGAGGCGCGGGTGGTGAAGCCGGGCGACCGGGTCTTCTGCCCCGGTCACATGGATCTGGGCGATACGCGCTTCCATTGCTGGCAGCGGCACGGGCATGGCTCGCTCGACATGCGGGGCGCCATCAAGCTCTCCTGCGACGTCTATTTCTACGAGGTGGCGAAGCGCGTCGGCATCGACCGGATCGCGGCCATGGCCAGCCGCTTCGGCCTTGGGGTCGATCTCGACATCGAGCTGCCGGGGACGAAGCGGGGGCTGGTGCCGACGCGGGCCTGGCGGCAGGCGCAGGGCAAGCCCTGGAACCTGGGCGACACCATCGTCCATGGCATCGGCCAGGGCTTCTACCAGCTGACGCCCCTGCAGCTCGCCACCATGGCGGCGCGGCTGGCGACGGGGCGGGCGGTGCAGCCGCACCTGACGCGGACGGTCGGCGGCAAGCCTGGCCGCGGCGGCAAGCCGGAGGACTGGCCCAGCCTCGGCATCCCGGAGCGGGATTTGCGCCTCATGCGCGAGGGAATGTGGGCGGTGGTCAACGAGCCTGGGGGCACGGCGCTCGGCGCGCGGCTGCCGGCAGGGCTCGGCGTGATGGCAGGCAAGACCGGCTCCGTCCAGGTCCGCCGCGTCAGCCGGGAGCAGCGGGAGCGCGGCTTCAAGGCGGAGAGCCAGCCGCGGGAATGGCGGCCGCATGCGCTCTTCGTCGCCTTCGCGCCCTATGACAACCCGCTCTATGCCGTGAGCGTCGTCGTGGAGCACGGCATGAGCGGCGCCGGGGCCGCGGCGCCGCTGGCCCGCGACGCCATGGTGGAGGCGTTCAACCGGCTGCGCCCGGCGCCGGGCCAGCGCATCGCCGAGGTCGGGCAATGAGCGTCACTTATGAGCGCCGGCTGCTGACGCGGGACCGCGGCTTCGGCCTGCTGCAGAAGCTCTGGCTGGTTCCCTGGAGCTTCGTGCTGCTGCTCTGCGCGGTCGCGGCCGTCGGCTATGTCGCGCTCTACTCCGCCGGAGGTGGATCGGCGGAGCCCTATGCGGCGAAGCATGCGCTGCGCTTCGGCTTCGGCCTGGTGCTGATGCTCTCGATCGCCATGATCGACATCCGCTTCATCGCGCGGCTGGCCTGGCTGGGCTACGCGGCGGGAATTGCGCTGCTGGTGCTGGTGCTGCTGCATGGCAATGTCGGCAAGGGGGCGCAACGCTGGATCGATATCGGCCCGCTGCAGCTGCAGCCCTCGGAGCTGATGAAGATCATGCTGGTGCTCGGCCTCGCCGCCTGGTTCCAGCGGGCGAGCTGGGAGCGCATGGGCAACCTGCTCTTCCTCCTGCCCCCGGCGCTCGCGGTGCTGCTGCCGGTCGGGCTGATCCTGAAGCAGCCCAATCTCGGCACGGCGCTCATCACTGGGATGGTCGGGGCGGCGGTGTTCTTCGCGGCCGGGGCGCGGTGGTGGAAATTCGCCCTCGCCGCGGGCGGCGTCGCGGTGGCGGCGCCGATTGCCTATGACCACCTGCATGACTACCAGCGGGCGCGGATCACCACCTTCCTCGACCCGGAGAGCGACCCGCTGGGGGCGGGGTACAACATCATCCAGTCGAAGATCGCGCTGGGCTCGGGCGGTTTGTGGGGCAAGGGCTTCCTGCAGGGAACGCAGGGGCACCTCAACTTCCTGCCTGAGAAGCAGACCGACTTCATCTTCACCATGATCGCCGAGGAATTCGGCCTGGTCGGGGCGCTGACGGTGCTCGGCCTGCTCTCGCTGGTGCTGGCCTTCTGCTTCGGCGTGGCGCTGCGCTGCCGGCACCAGTTCGGGCGGCTGATCGCGGTGGGGCTCGGGACCAACTTCTTCCTCTATGTCTTCGTGAACGTGGCGATGGTCACTGGCTCCATCCCCGTCGGCGGGGTACCGCTGCCGCTGATCTCCCATGGCGGCTCGGCCATGCTGACGACCATGCTGGGCTTCGGGCTGCTGCTTTCGGTCCATGTCCACCGGGATGCGGAATTCGGTCCGGCACGCGATTGAGCGCGGATAGGGGCTGGACAAAGCCGCGGCGAGCGTTAGAAACCGCCTCCCGGTGGGGCGCCTAGCTCAGTTGGTAGAGCAGCTGACTCTTAATCAGCGGGTCATAGGTTCGAATCCTATGGCGCCCACCATTCCCATTCTGCTTGGCAGCCCGAGATCCGGCGTCATTCGCCGGGTCGATAACGGCTATTGCTCCTCCGTCTTGGACCGAGGACGAGCCTCGCCTCATCCTATGCACATCGGGGCCCGCTGCGTCGGGCCGGAGCGGCAGAGGAGGTTGAGCTGTGAGGCATGGCGGCATCATCTGCACATTGCTCGCGGCTGGCGTGGCGGTGTTGTCCTCGAGCCTGGTCCCGGAACCCGCCAACCGCGATGAGGCGGCCCGGCTCGGCCAGTTCGAGCAGAGCCTTGCCGCGTCCGCTGACGGGGGCGACGCCATCCTGCAGGGTGCCGAGGCTTGGCTCCAAGCCGTAGGGCGAGGGCTAAGGCGCTAGGCTGATCTCTTTTAAGTCAATAAGATGTGCCAAATTCTTCTGGATGAATGAGATCATCGGGCGCTATTATGCTGCATTGCAGCAAAGCGGATGATGATGACGAGCGAAACCGTCTTTCCCGGTACGCAAATCGCGCCGACCGACATGCGGGAGCGCAAGCGTGCTCCGGCCGATGATGCCATTCGGGCTGAGCGGGTCTTCCTGGTGACGGTCGGCCTCGTCGCCGGCCTTGAGGTCGGCCTGGCTGCCCTCTGGCTGATCCGGTGACGGCTGTCCGGCTGCGGCGGCGGACCGGATGGGCGAAGCCATGGTGACCGCCTCCGCCATGCCATGTGCCGAGTTCCGGTGAAGGTTGCCTACCCGGCTTCGCGGCCATGAGTTGGCGGGGCCTGGGGCCCCGGCCGGGATGGTGGCGCCGGTCCGCGACCGGCTCCGCCGCTTCAGCCTAAGGTCAGCGCCGCTCGAGGTCGCTGATCCTGCCCGCTTCGTCCGGACCGAGCCCCGCTACCCGGCAAGGTTGCGCGCCAGGAAGTCGCGCATCAGCCGGGCGATCTCGGCGCCGTGCGTCTCCAGCGCGAAATGCCCGGTGTCGAGCATGTGGATCTCCGCCTTGGGCAGGTCGCGCCGGTAGGGCTCGGCGCCGGCGGCGACGAAGATCGCGTCGTTCTGGCCCCAGACCACCAGGGTCGGCGGCTGGTAGCGGCGGAAATAGGCCTGCCATTCCGGGCAGAGCGGCAGGTTGGTGCGGTAGTCGTAGAACAGGTCGAGCTGGATCTCCTGGTTGCCCGGGCGGTCGAGCAGCGCCTGGTCGACGAGCGCCGCATCGGGGTCGACCAGCGACAGGTCCGGCACGCCGTTGCTGTACTGCCATTGCGTCGCCTTGGGCGAGGTCAGCCAGCGGATCGCCTCGCGCTCCGGGGCCGCGCCGGTGGCCCAGTAGGCCTTGATCGGGTCCCAGAACTCGGCGATCCCCTCCTCATAGGCATTGCCGTTCTGGACGATCAGCGCCGTCACCCGCTCCGGATGCGCGGTCGCCAGACGGAAGCCGACCGGCGCGCCGTAATCATCGACCTCGCGCTGCGCATCGGCCATCTGGAGGATAGCGGGCTGATCGCCATCAGGCCCGGCCAGGTCCACCGGGTGATCTGCGCCAGCCCGGCCTATCTCGCCCAGCGCGGCTGGCCGGCGGCGCCGGGGGAGCTGCCCGGGCATGACGGCATCAGCTTCCGCAATTTCCCGACCTCGCCGGAATGGCGCTACCGGGCCGACAACCCGGCGCTCGAGGTCGAGCCCCGGTCGCGGCTGGCAGTGAACACGACGGAGGCGGCGATCGACGCGGCGCTGGACGGGCTCGGGCTGGTGCGGCTGCTCTCCTACCAGGTGGCGGAGGAACTGCGGGAGGGCAGGCTGGTGGCGGTGCTCGAGGAGTTCGCCCCGGCCCCGATCCCGGTGCAGCTCGTCCATGCCGGGCATCGGCTGGCGCCGGCCAAGCTCCGGGCCTTCCTCAACTGGGCGACGCCGCGGCTGCGGGCGCGGCTCGCCGCGATCGAGGGCGGCTGACGCGGCCTGCCGCTACTCGGCGCGGATGCCGCTCGCGCGGATGGTCTCGCCCCAGGCCTGCCGGTCACGGGCGATGGTGCGGGCGAAGGCCTCCGGCCCCTCGAAGCCGGGGGCGATGCCGTTGTCGAGCAGGCGCCGGCGCAAGGCCGGATCCTCAAGGCCGGTGCGGATGGCCTCCGCCCAGCGCCCCACCGCCTCGGGCGGCATGCCGCGCGGGCCGCAGATGCCGAACCAGCCGATCACCTCGAGCCCGGGGACGATGCGGGGCAGGCGCGGCGCATCCGGGAAGTCCGGCCAGCCCGCCTCGTCGGCCAGCGCCAGCAGGCGAAGCTCGCCGCCCTGCACCTGGCGGATGACGTCGCCGAGATTGGTGATGAGCAGGTCGATCCGTCCGGTGATGAGGTCAAGTGCCGCCGGCGCCGCGCCGCGATAGGAGACATGGACGATGTCCACCCCGGCCATGCCTTTCAGCCGCTCGGCCGAGAGGTGCTGCGCCGTGCCGGTGCCGGCGCTGCCATAGCTGAGCGCGCCGGGCCGGGCGCGGGCGGCCTCCAGCAGCGCCTCGAGGCTGCGATGGGGGCCCCGGGCCCCTGTCACCACGGCGTAGCTCGAGCGGGCGACATTCGCCACCGGCACCAGATCCTGCGCGACATCGATCGGGATGTGCAGGCCCGGCACTTCCGGACTGATCGTCATGTTGCCCATCGGGCATTGCAGCACGGTGGAGCCGTCGGCCGGGCCGCGGGCCACGGCCTCGGCGGCGATGAAGCCGTTGGCGCCGGTGCGGTTCTCCACCACCGGGCGCTGGCCGAGCGGGCCGGCGACCGCCTCGGCGGTGACGCGGGCGACGATGTCGGAGGTGCCGCCGGGGGCGTAGCCGGCGATGATGCGCAAGGGTCGGTCGGCCGGCTGCGCCAGGGCCGGGGCCGCCAGCAGCGCGGCGGCGAGCAGCAGGGGCCGGAAGCCTCTCGTCATGCCTGTGATCCTTCCTGGCGGCGGAAGCCCTCGAGGAAATGCGTGTCGACCGCGCCGGCCTGCATCGCCTCGCTGCGCAGGGCGCGGGCGAGGAAGGCGGCATTGGTGCGGATGCCCTCCGCCCGGACGGCATCGAGGGCGGTCGCGAGGCGGGCCAGCGCCTCGGCGCGGCTCGGCGCATGGGCGATGAGCTTGGCGATCAGCGGGTCGTAGTGGGGCGTCAGCACGTCGCCGCTGCGGAAGCCGGCATCGATGCGGAGGCCGGGCGCGGGCTCCGGCAGGTCGAGCCGCGTGATGGTGCCGGGCGAGGGGAGGAAGTTGCGTGCCGGGTCCTCGGCGCAGAGCCGCGCCTCGACGGCATGGCCGGCAAGGGGCGGCGCGGCGGCGGGCAGGCGCTCTCCGGCGGCGATGCGGAGCTGCCATTCGACGAGGTCGAGGCCGGTGACCATCTCCGTCACCGGGTGCTCGACTTGGAGGCGGGTGTTCATCTCGATGAACCAGATGCGCTCGGCCGCGAGCGGGCCTTCGGCATCGGCGACGAATTCGACGGTGCCGGCGCCGACATAGCCGACGGCGCGGGCGAGGGCGATGGCGCGGCGGCCGAGCTCCTCCCGCAGCGCCGGGGTGACGCCGGGGGCTGGGCATTCCTCGATCAGCTTCTGGTTGCGGCGCTGCAGGGAGCAGTCCCGCTCGCCGAGATGCAGCACGGTGCCGTGCGCATCGGCGAAGACCTGCACCTCGATGTGGCGGGCGCGGGCGACGAACTTCTCGACCAGGACCCGGTCGTCGCCGAAGGCGGCCGCCTCGCGCCGGGCGGCGGCCAATGCGGTGGGGAAGGCTTCCGCGCTGTCGGCCCGGCGCATGCCGCGGCCGCCGCCGCCGGCGACCGCCTTGATCATCACCGGAAAGCCGATGCGCGCCGCTTCCGTGGCAAGGCGCCCGGGCGACTGGTCGGCGCCGTCATCGCCGGGGATGGCGGGAACGCCCGCCTGGCGCGCCACCGCCTTGGCCGCGGCCTTGCCGCCCATGGCGCGGATCGCCGCCTCCGGCGGGCCGATGAAGGTGAGGCCGGCCTCGGCGCAGGCGCGGGCGAAGCCGGCATTCTCGCTGAGGAAGCCATAGCCCGGATGCACCATGCGCGCGCCGCTGCGCCGTGCGGCGTCGATGATCGCCGGGATGGAGAGGTAGCTGTCGCGCGGCGGCGCGGGGCCGATGCGCTCGGCGGCATCGGCGGCGGCGACATGCATCGCGCCGGCATCCGCGTCGGAGTAGACGGCGATGCTGCGCAGGCCGAGGCGGCGGCAGGTGGCGGCGATGCGGCAGGCGATCTCGCCCCGGTTGGCGATCAGGACCGGGCCCTGCACCTCAGGCGTCGAGCAGCAGGACGACCTGGCCCTCCTGCACCTGGTCGCCCTCGGCGACGAGGATCGACGTCACCGTGCCGGCGCGCGGGGACTCGACCGGGATTTCCATCTTCATCGATTCGAGGATCATCAGCACGTCGCCCTCCGCGACCTGCTGGCCGGGCGTTGCCTCGATCTTCCAGACGGCGGCGGTGAGTTCGACGGGCACGCCGAGTTCGGCCATGGATGTCCTCCCGAAGTCGCTTTGGGGAGGGGAGCATAGCCTAGCCGATCTCGATCGCGTCCACCCGGTCCGGGTAGAAGGCAAGGTGATCCTTGATCGCGGCCGTGGCCGGGTAGGGGTCCTCGTAGCTCCAGACCGCGTTCTCGGCCTGCCGGCCGCCGGCGGCGATGCTGTAGTAGCTGGCATCGCCCTTGTACGGACAATGGGTGCTGCGCGGCGTGCGGGCGAGCAGCGCCATCGCCGCATCCTCGCGCGGGATGTACTGCACGGCGGGGTAGCTGGCTTCCCGGAGGGTCAGCGCCCGCGTCGTCTCCGCCACCACCTGGCCGTTGAAGAGGACGCGCACGCGCTGCGGCGTCGGCGTGATGGTGATGGGATGGTCCGGTCCTGGCAGCTTCACGGCAGTGCTCCTCGGCGGCGGCAGGGATATCGACGGCATGGGAGCGGATTCCAAGCCCCGGTCGAGGGGCCGTGCCCGGCGGACCGGTCCCGGCGGAGCGAGGAGCCGCTCCGTTGGAAGCCGCTTGCCGGCACGAGGCTGACGGCGGCGCGCTGGCTGGCGGCGACGGCATTCCCCCAGGGTATTCTTCCATGCTGCAATTGGCATGGGACGGGGAGCAGGCCGCATGAGCGGGGAGCTGGAGATCTTCAGGCGGCAGGGCTTCGCCAACCCGCTCGGGCTCGGCCAGGCGCCGGCGCTGGTGATCGTCGATTTCGTGCTCGGCTTCACCGACCCGGCACAATTCGGCGGCGGCACTATAGGGCCCGCCGTCGCGCGGACGGTGCCGCTGCTGGCGCATGCCCGCAGGCGCGGCTGGCCGGTGGCGCATACCCGGGTCGTCTATGCCGAGGACGGCTCCGACGCCGGCATGCTGGCGACCAAGGTGCCGAGCCTGCGCCGCCTCACCGAGCAGGCACCCGCCGGGCAGATCGTGCCGGAGCTGGCGCCGGCGGCGGGTGAGCTCCTTGTCCGCAAGCGGCAGGCCTCGGCCTTCTTCGGCACCGAGCTGGCGGGGTGGCTGGCGATGCGGCGGGTGGATACGGTGCTGGTCGCGGGCTGCACCACCTCGGGCTGCGTGCGGGCGACGGTGGTGGACGCGTGCAGCCACAATTTCCGCACGGTCGTCGTCACCGATTGCGTCGGCGACCGCGCCGTGGCGCCGCACGAGGCGAGCCTCTTCGACATGGGCCAGAAATATGCCGACCTGATGCCGGCGGAGGCGCTGCTGGCGGTGTAGCGCGCCGGCCGCGGGCGGGGACGCCCGGGCCTCAGCCGGTCGAGCCGAAGCCGCCGGCGCCGCGGGCGGATTCCGCTGAGAACTCCTCCACCACCGCGAAGTCCGGGCGGAGGATCGGGACGAAGACCATCTGCGCGAAGCGCTCGCCCGGGGCGATGGTGATGGCCTCGCTGCCCGGCGGGTTGCGGTTCCAGGCGCTGACCAGGATCGGGCCTGTGTAGTCGGCATCGATCAGCCCGACGAGGTTGCCGAGCACCAGCCCCTTCCTGTGCCCGAGGCCGGAGCGGGGCAGCACCAGCGCCGCCATGCCGCTATCGGCCATGTGCAGGGCGATGCCGCTGGAGATCAGCGCCGGCGGGGCGCCCGGCGGCAGCTCCAGCGGCGCGTCGAGGCAGGCATGGAGGTCGACCGCGGCGGCCTGGCCGGTCTGGTAGCGGGGCAGGCCCCATTGGCGCAGCCGCTCGTCCAGCAGCTTCAGCTCGATCACCGCCGTGCCCATGCCCGCCTTCCCCCGCCGAGACCCGGGGTGATAAGGCAAAGCCCTGGCCGGCGGAATGCCCGGGAGCGACGAGGCGGGCGGCCCGCCCCGCGGCTTGCGGGGACCAAACCAGCCGGCGTCGCTGTGGGATGGGCTTCCGGTCCCGCGCCATCTCCTTTTCGGGACGCGGCGCCGGGAAACAGAGTGCTGCAGGCGTGTTCATTCTTCCATTGACACAAAATCCGCGAAATGTGACACGCGCGGTCGTGAGTGCGATCGATCCCCTGATCGCCGAGCAGTTGGCCCTGGATCTTCCCCCGGCCGATTTCCGGCGCATCATCGAGACCTTCGAGGATGACCTGGGCCGGCTGGCGCGGCAGCTGGAAGCGGCTGCCATCGCCGGGAATTGGGATGGCTACCAGCGCGCCGCCCACAGCCTGGCAGGGGCGGCGGCGGCGGTCGGTGCGGTCCTGCTGGAGCAGGCCGCGCGCGTCGCCATGGACCCGCGCTCGCCGCATCCGCCGGCCGTGGTGGTGCCTGTGATCCGGGACCGGGCGCAGGCGGCCCTGCGGGAGCTGTCGGCCCTCGTGGCGCGCGCCGGCATCCGATGAGCGGCGCCGGGCGCGTGCTTCTGGTCGAGGACACGCCCACCCAGGCGGAGGTCGCGAGGTCCCACCTCAGGGATCTCGGCCATGAGATCCGCACCGTCGAGACCGCGGCCGAGGCGCTGGCCCAGGCCCGCGCCTGGGACCCGGATGCGATCCTGCTCGACCTCGAGCTGCCGGACTTCTCCGGCCTCGAGGTGCTGAGGACGCTGCGGGCCGAGGGGTTCGAGGCCGCCGTCATCGTCATCACCGCCAATGCCTCGATGAACACCGCGGTCGAGGTGATGCGGGCCGGTGCCACGGACTTCCTGCCGAAGCCCTACCCGAAAGCGAAGCTCGTCTTCACGCTGCAGAACGCGATGGAAAAGCGCGCCCTCGTCATCGAGAAGCGGGCGCTGGAGAGCGAGCTGCAGGCGGCCCGGGCGCTCGCGGCGCGGCAGGGCTTCATGGGCTTCATCGGCGCCTCGCCGGCGATGCAGGCGGTCTACCGCACCATCGAGAGCGTTGCCTCCAGCCGGGCGAACATCTTCATCACCGGCGAGAGCGGCACGGGCAAGGAGCTGGCGGCGGAGGCGGTGCACAGGGCCTCGCCCCGCGCCGGGCGGCCCTTCGTCGCGCTGAACTGCGGCGCCATCCCGCGCGACCTGCTGGAGAGCGAGATCTTCGGCCATGTGAAGGGTGCCTTCACCGGGGCGACGGAGAGCCGCGCCGGCGCCGCCAAGCAGGCCGATGGCGGCACGCTCTTCCTCGACGAGATCGGGGAGATGCCGCTCGAGATGCAGGTCAAGCTGCTGCGCTTCGTCCAGACCGGCAGCTTCCAGCCGGTCGGCGGCTCCCGCGCGGAGAAGGTGGATGTGCGCTTCGTCTGCGCCACCAACCGCGACCCGCTGGCCGAGGTGGAGGCGGGGCGGTTCCGCGAGGACCTCTACTACCGGCTCTATGTCGTGCCGATCGAGCTGCCGCCGCTGCGCAGCCGCGGGGCGGATGCGCTGCTGATCGCCCGCGCCTTCCTCGCCCAGTTCCGGCGGGAGGAGCGCAAGCGCTTCCGCCGCTTCTCGCCCGAGGCGGAGGCGGCGATCCTCGGCTATCCCTGGCCGGGCAATGTGCGGCAGCTGCAGAATGTCGTCCGCAACGTCGTCGTGCTGCATGAGGGCGAGCAGGTGGAGGCGGCGATGCTACCGGCGCCCCTGCTGCGCGCGGCGCCGCGGGGGGCGGAGCCTGTTCCCGTGGCGGAGACGGCACCAGCCGCCGCGCCGCCTGCGGTCGAGGTCATGCCGCTGGCCGAGATGGAGCGGCGGCTGATCCTCGCCGCGCTGGAGCAGACCGGGCAGGACGTGCCGCGCGCCGCCTTGCTGCTGGAGATCAACCCCTCGACCATCTACCGCAAGCTCCAGGCCTGGCGGGGGCCGAAGCGGGCGGCGGGCTGAGCTCAGCCCAGCGTCCCGCGCAGCCAGTCGAGGAAGGCGCGGGCGGGAGGCGAGCCGGCGCGGGGCGAGGTCGGCAGGGCGGCCAGGCCTTCGGGGAAGGGGACGAAGCCGCAGGGGGCGCGCAGGCGGCCGGAGGCCAGCTCCTCCCGCACCAGGCGCTGCTCGACCAGGGCGAGGCCGATCCCGGCCAGCCCCGCCTCGATGCAGAGATGGGTGTGCGGGAAGCGCAGCTCATCCGGGCAGTCCAGGATGCGGCCGGCGCGCTCCGCCCAGGCCGGCCAGGCGCGGTCGATATGCTCATGGGCGATGCGGGTGGCGGCGGCGAGGCGGCCCGCGCTGGCCTCCACCGGATAGTCCGGCGCACAGACCGGGCCGAAGGCGATGGGCCCGAGCGGGATGGCGCGGGCCTGCTCGGCGGGCGGGTAATGACCGCGGTTCCAGGCGATCACCAGGTCGGCCCCCTCGTGGCGAAGAGCGCGGGCGGTGGTCATCGACAGGCGGAGGCGCAGCGCCGGCTGCGCGCGGTAGAAGCCCGGCAGGCGCGGCACCAGCCAGCGCATGGCGAAGCTGGCGCTGCAGGCGACATGCAGGGAGGGGCCGCCGGCCGCCTCGCGCAGCGCCGCCCAGCCGGCTTCCAGCCCGTCCAGCGCGGCGGCGACGCTGCGGTGCAGCGCCTCGCCCTCGGCATTGAGGCGGAGGCCGGTGCCGGCCTTCTCGAACAGCGGCAGGCCCGCCGCCTCCTGCAAGGCCTGGATCTGCCGGCTGACGGCCCCATGGGTACGGCCCAGCTCCTCCGCGGCGCGGGTGACGGAGCCGAGCCGCGCCGTCGCCTCGAAGGCGCGGAGGGCGGCAAGCGGCGGGAGGCGGCGCGGCATGGGGCATCCCTCCGTGAGTTTCGCTCACCGATCCGGCAGCCGAAATCGATAGCCGCGCGCCGGGCGCGTCGTCTAGCCATGCGCCTGCATCAGGCAGGGAGGCGGGCATGGCGGCCATCACCAGCATCGCGGAGTTGGAGGCGATCTATGGCTCGTTGGACTCGATCGGCGAGGCCTCGACGGCCAAGGTGGCGGACCATGTGACGCCGGCCTATGCCCGCGTCATCGCGGCGGCGCCCTTCCTCGCCCTGGCGACGGTGGGGTCGGAGGGGCTCGACTGCTCGCCGCGCGGGGACCGGCCGGGCTTCGTCCGCATCGCCGATCCGCGGACGCTCCTGCTGCCCGACCGGCGGGGCAACAACCGCATCGACAGCCTGCGCAACGTGGTGCGGGACCCGAGGGTGGGGCTGATGTTCCTCATCCCCGGCAGCGGCAATGCGCTGCGGATCAACGGCACGGCGGAGGTCGAGACGGACCCGGCGCTGCTGGAGAGCTTCGCGGTGGAGGGCAGGGCGCCGCGCTCGGTGCTCGTGATCCGGGTGGGGGAGGTCTATTTCCAATGCGCCCGGGCGATCATCCGCGCCGGGCTGTGGCGGCCGGAGAGCCAGGTCGATCCGCGGAGCCTGCCGACGCCGGGCGCCATCCTCGCCGAGATGAGCGAGGGGCGGGTCGGCGGCGAGGCCTATGACGCGGCCTGGCCGGCGCGGGCGCGCGCGAGCATGTGGTAGGGCCTCAGCAGGAGCCCGGGCCGGCGAGGACGCGGTAGACGCCGCGCTCCGTCGCCAGGCAGCCGCCGGTGATGCGGCCCTCGAAGCGCGTGCCGTCGGGGGCGATGAGGACGCCGGGGCCGCTCGGCAGGTCGTCGACGAACTGGCCGACGAAGCGGGTGCCGTTGGCGTAGGTCTCGGTGCCCTGGCCGTTGCGGCGGTCGCCCCGCCACTCGCCCTCGTAGACGCCGCCGGACCAGGTCATCATGCCACGGCCTTCGCGCTTGTCGTTGCGCCACTCGCCCTGGTAGCGGTCGCCGCTCGGGTAGATCTGCAGGCCGCGGCCGTTGCGGCGGTCGTCGCGCCACTGGCCGGAATAGACGCCGTAGCCGTCCTGCTGTCGGCCCTCGCCGCTGCGGACGCCGTTCACCCACTGGCCGTCATAGTCCGGCCCGCGCGGCCAGGTGCGGACGCCGCGGCCATTCGGCAGGGCGTTGCGGATCTCGCCGCGATAGGTGCTGGCATCGCCGAAGCGGATGAGGCCGGTCTTGGCCTCGCCGGCGGTGAACTCCGCCTCGACCTGGGTGCCGCCGGCCAGGGCGATGGTCGCGGGACCTTCCAGCTTGCCGTCCTTGAACTGGCCCTGGGTGAGGCTGACCACCGCCTCGCCCTTCCGCCGCAGCACCTCGCCCGTGCCGCTGGCGGCGCCGTTGCGGCAGGAGCCGGACCATTCGAGGCTCTCGCCCGGCTGGAGGTCGGGCGCCCAGATGCCGCAGCGGCCGCGGGCATCGGCCACCAGGCCGCGCGGCGCCTCGGCCGGGGCCGCGGGCGGCACGGGGATGACGGCGTCCTCACGCGGCGGCGCCGGCCGCGGGCGGGCGGGCGGGCGCGGAGCGGGCGCGACGGGGCGGGCGCTGGCGGGCGGCGGCGGGGCCGGCGCATCGTCCTCGAAGGTGACGGCGGCCCAGGCGGGCCAGGCGAGCAGCAGCAGGGCCGGCAGGAGGAGGGGCTTCATGGGCCGGGCACCGTCCGCAGCAGCACCACCCGCACTGCGACGCGGCCGGCCTCCTGGGCGTCGCGCAGGGCGCCGGCCAGGGCGATGTTGAAGTCCCCGAGCGGCTCGGGGCGCCGGCGCTGCTGGAAGAGCGGCGCCTCGGAGGCGACGACGACCAGCATGTCGATCCCGAAGGGCGCTCGCGCCGCGAAGCGGACGCCGTCGCCGAAGTTGATGCTGCTGCCCGGCGGCTGGGCCGTGCCGCCGGGCATGACGTGCCCGACCTCGCCTGCCTCGCTCACATAGGCCACATGCATCCGTGCCGGCCAGGTCGGGGTGGTGAGGCTGAAGCGCAGCCCCTGGCCCTCGCGCAGCGGGTTGTTGGCGAAGGCGAGGCTCGGCGCCTCCTCGCCCAGGGCCGCGAAGGGGCGGACGATGTCGAGCGTCTCGCAATAGGGCCCGTCGAAGCCGTCGAGCGTGACCCGCGTGGCGCCGGGCGGCAGGTTGGCCGCGGCAAGGTTGCGGCGCATCGCCTCGGCGACGGCGGTGCTGGCGAGGCCGGTGACGGAGAGGCCCTGGCTGCCGGACTGGGTGACCTGGACCAGGCTGCACGGCATGGCCCGGAGCGAGGCGGCGACGCTCGCGGCGTCCGGCGCCGGCGGCGGGACCGGGCGTGGCGCCGCCGGCACGGGCGGCGGGGCGGGGGCGGGGACGGCGGTGGGCTGCACCGGCGGCTGCGCCGGGGACGGCGGCGCGGCGGCGCTCTGCTGCGGCGGATTGGCGGAGCGGGTGCCGCCCAGCATGAGGCTGCCCGTCACGAGCAGCGCGACCACCACCGCGCCGCCAGCGATGGCCGGCAGCAGCAGGCGCCGGCTCCGCGGCGGCTCCCGCAGCAGGGGCCGGGGCGGCGGGCGAACGACCGTGCCGTCATCCAACGGCTCCAGCGGCCGGCGGAAGGGCGAGGCCGCGGCGGAGCCGGGCGCCCCCATGGCGGCCGCCACCTCCTGCAGCGCCGCGGCGAATTCGGCGGCGGAGGCGAAGCGGTCCTCCGGCGCCTTCGCCATGGCGCGGGCGACGACGGCATCGAGCGCCGGCGTGCCGGTCGGCGGCACGCCGATGCGCGATGGCGGCACCGGGTCGGTGTTCAGCACCTTCTGCATGATGGAGGTGATGCCGCCGGCGAAGGGCTTCTCGCCCGAGAGCAGCTGGTACAGCACCACCCCGGCGGCCCAGAGGTCGGCGCGCTGGTCGACGGTCTCGCCGCGCAGCTGCTCGGGCGCCATGTAGGCCGGCGTACCCATCATCGTGCCGACATGGGTCATCGAGGAGTTCTCGAGCCGGGCGATGCCGAAATCGGCGATCTTCAGCAGGCCCGAGGGCGTCAGCATCAGGTTGGCCGGCTTGATGTCGCGGTGGACGACGCCCCTCGCATGGGAATAGCCGAGGCCATCGAGGAGCTGTGTCATCAGCTGGACGATGCGCGGCAGCGGCAGCCGCCCGCCGGTGTCGAGCAGCGACTTCAGCGAGCCGCCCTCGACCAGCTCCATGATGATCCAGGCCTGCTCGGCGTTCTCGCCGTAGTCGAAGACGGCGACGATGTTCGGATGGTTCAGGCCGCCCGCAGCGCGGGCGCCGCGGCGGAAGCGGGCGATGGCGTCGGCGGTCTCCGCATCCTCGATCGGCGGCAGGTTCACCACCTTCACCGCGACGCGGCGCTCGATCAGCCGGTCGAAGGCGTCGTGGACGACGGTGCCGGCCCCGGTGCCGAGGACGCCGCGCAACTCGTAGCGACCGGCAATGTCGGTCTGCACGTTCATGACGCGACGACGCTGCCGCCGGCCCGAGGGGCGGATCCTGCCATCAGCGCGGCATTACCCAGCATTGCCAGTCACCAGAAGCGGAGAGGCGCGAGCTTGCAGGGAGGACCGAATCCGGGCAAGCGCCCGCCCCGGGCCGGGAGCGATATTGGCCAAGTTGTTACTCATTTCATCCCTCAAATCACCCTCTGGCTTAAATTTCCCGATCCAGTTCGCCCTCGGCGCGCGCGATTTCGTGCTCTCCGCGCAACGTGACATGGGTGTCGTCCGTGTTGGCGAAAAGCAACGGAATCTCACAGCCTCGTCGATTGCGACGGTGGAACAGGCGACGGACATTCCACCTCCGATCAACATCGACGACGAGCGGCAGGCACGCCATGATCCCCCCGGAAAGCCAGTCGGATGCGGTGCTGCAAGGGAACAGCGTGCCCGTCACGGCCTGCATCTGCACCCACAACCGCACCCGTTACCTCCGACCTTGCCTCGAAAGCCTCCGGCACCAGACCGTCGGACTGGATGCCTTCGAGATCGTCGTGGTCGACAGCAACTCCTCGCCCGCCGCGGCGGCGGAGATGCGGCACATCGTCGCCGGGCTGCCGAATGCGCGGCTGGTCCGCCTGGAGGAAACCGGCATCAGCCTGGCCCGCAATTCCGGCGCGCTCGCGGCGCGGGGCGAGTATGTCGCCTATATCGACGACGACGCGCTGGCGGCGCCGGACTGGATCGAGCAGATCATGGCCGTGGTGCAGGAGCAGCCGGTGCGGCCGGCCGTGCTCAGCGGCCGTGCCCTGCCGATCTGGGAGGCGCCGCTGCCCGGCTGGTGGCCGGAGAGCCTGCGCGGCATCCTCACCATCACCGAATGGGAGGGACGCGGCGAGTACCGGACCTCGGAGGTGCCGGCGGGGCTTGGTCCCTACGGCGCCAACCTCATCGTCGAGCGTGCGGCGCTGCTGGCCGCCTCCGGCTTCGCCGAGGATCTCGGCCGGCGCGGCGGCCTGCTGCTCTCCGACGAGGATGTGCATCTCGCCTGGAAGCTGCAGGACAGCGGGCGGTCGGCGCGGCATGACTCGCGCATCACCGTGCATCACTGCATCCAGGCGCAGCGGCTGACGCCGGCCTGGCTGCTGCAACGCCTCTACTGGCAGGGCGCCTCCTCGGTGCTCACGCGGCTGATGCTCGGCCATCCGCGATTGGTCTGGGGCGAGCTGCCGCGGCGGTTGGCGCTGGTGCTGGTGCTGGCGCCGCTGGTCCTGATGCCGGAGGGCAGCAGCACGCTGATCGGCCTGCGCTGGCGCCTTGCCTATGCGCAGGGCTTCGTCCGCATGGCGCTCGGCGAGCTGCTGCTGCGGGCGAACAGGGCCGGGCTCCGGGTCAGGTCCCACGCAATGCCGAAGAATGCGACCGCGCGCGGCGCGATGGGCTGAGGCCGTTCAGCCCGCCGCCGGGGCGAGGGACCTCGCATCGGCACGGGCCTCGGCCCAGGCGGGCGTGTCACGCAGCAGGCCGAGCGCCTGGAGCTGCCCCGGCCCCGCATAACGCAGGCTGCGCGCGCTGTGCAGCGTGAAATCCGGATCACGCTTCAACGCGGCAAGGTAGCGGCGGTACTCGGCCGAACCGTCGTAGTGCACGTTGCGCGCCACCGCATCCAGCACCCGCGCGTGGAAGTCCTGCAGGAATTTGAAATGCAGCAGTACGCCGCTCGGCTGTTCGGCGGCGAGGGTGAGCGGCGCGGTCGTATGGGGCGAACGGAATGCCATCCCCTTGCGCCAGCGCAGCAGGGGCAGCTTGCTGAGGTTGGGCGACCGGCGTGGCGCAAGCCGGGCATACCAGCCGGCGCGGCGCAGCGGCGGCAGGCGCCAGCCGAGATTGAAGAGCTTCTGGTGGAGGAAGCGGGCCGGGCGGGTCGGGATCGCCTCGGGGAAGAAAAGCCGCTCGCGGATGCCGCCATAGGTGGCGATGTAGGGGCAGTCCGGTGCGGGCTCCTGGCGCAGCTGCGGCGGCTCGAACCAAGGGGCGGCATCCAGCAGGTCCTGCTCCGGCCGGTACTGCGTCGCATGCAGCGGCTCGCGCGGGAAAAGGTCGAGCATGACCGTCACCAAGCCTTCGGAGCCGAGCCCGTCGAGATGCGTGCACAGGCGTGGCAGGGCACCGGGCGCCTCGCTGCCGGGGAAGACCAGCATCTCATCGGAGTCGAAGAGCAGCACCCAATGGCCGCCCGCATGGCGGTCCAGCACCGCATTCACCCAGTCGATGCCGAAATTGGCCTCGGCAAAGCCGCCCGGCGCCTCGACGACATGCAGGCGCGAATGCCGGAGCGCGACCTCGCGCGTCGAGTCGGTCGACTGGTTGTCGAAGAGGATGATCGGCCCGACGCCGAGATGCCGCGCGTGCCGGATCGCCGCCCCGAGGCGAAGCGCCTCGTCGCGGGCGATCACGACGCCGATGACCTCGCCCGGACGGGGCGCCGGCGCAGGGCCGATCAGCCTCAGGCCGAAGGGCAGGGCATCGTCAGGCGGTGTCATGCTGGTCCTTCGGGCGCTGCAGCCCCTCGACCGCCTGGCCGGAGGCATCGAAATTGGCATCGCGCAGCCAGTGGGTGATCGCGGCCCGCCGCTCCGGCCACTCATCCTCGAGCAGCGAGTAGTAGGCCGTGTCGCGGCGATGGGCGCGGACGACCATATGCGCGCGCAGCACGCCCTCGAAGCGAAAGCCCAACCGCCCCGCGGCGCGGCGCGAGGCCGTGTTCAGCGTGTTGCACTTCCACGAGACGCGCCGGTAGCCGAGGCGGAAGACGAGGTCGAGTAGAAGGAACATGGCCTCGGTCGCCGCGCGCGTCCGGGCGAGGCCGGGCGGGAACCAGATGTTGCCGAGTTCGATCGCCGCATCCGCCGGGCGGATGTCGAGCAAGGCCAGCCAGCCGGCTGCGGCGGCTGGCCTGCCATCGGCATCGTGCGGCCGCACCGCCCAGACCAGCTCGCCCTTGCTGGCCGCCATGAAGCGCAGATAGCCGGCGAAGGCGGCGCGTTCGGCAAAGGGGCCGAAGGGCAGCCAGCGCCAGCTCTCCGCCGCATCCCGCGCCAGAGGCCAGAGCGCCTCCGCATGCGCCGCGGCCAGGGGCTCCAGCGTGACCGTGGCGCCGGCGATGGGGGCGTGTTCCGGCCGCGAGCGCGGCGCCGGGTCCACCGGCTGGCCGAGCGGATCCGTCTTCTCCATCAGACGAAGCGCCGGCCGCCGGCGAGGAAGGCGTAGAGGGCGGGCGAGAGCCGGAAGACCACCGCTGCGCCGAGCGCCGCGATCGATACCGTGGCGGCGACGCTGGCGGCGTAATGCACGAGCATCCAGGCATCCGTCTCGGCCGGCACCAGGCGCCAGAGCAGGTACTTCACGAAGATGATGATCGGGAAGTGCGCCGCATGCAGGAAGAAGGCGAAGCCGCCGTACCGCGCGAAGAAGCCGCCGAGCCGCGTCGCCGTCAGGCGCAGGCAGAGGCCCCAGCAGGCGGCGACGCCGAGCGGGCGGGCGAGGCGCGTGGCCAGGTCGAGAATGTCCTCGTGCGGCGGCCTGGTCGGGTCGAGCCAGAGCGGCGCCAGCGCCCGCGCGGCCATCAGCAGCGCATAGGCGAGCAGCAGCATCTTCGCATTGCGCCAGGGGATGTCGAGCGGCACTTGGCGCATGCGGGCGAAGCCGCCGAGGAAGAAGAAGAACAGCACGTCGGTGCGGATGAAGATGCCGAAAGTGAGGTCCAGCACCCAGGACGCCCCAAGCACCGCGACGCCCGCCAGCGGCGCATGGCGCAGCACGAGCCAGAGCAGCGGGCTCAGCATGGCCGACAGGAACAGGTCGCGCACGAACCAGAACTGGAAGGCGATCGGCAGGCCCGTGAGGCCGAAGACCGCATCGAGCACGCCGAAGAGGCTGGGCTCCGCGAAGTCGAAGCGGAAATCCCCGAGCAGGCCGGTGGTCGGCGCAATGGCGTAGAGGAGGAATCCGATGGCGATGGTGCCGAGATTCCAGACGATGAGGGGCAGCAGCAGCGAACTGGCGCGGCCGCGCATCCGGCGCCCGATGGTCCGCAGCGGATGGTCGGCGAGGCTGAAGAAGAGCCAGCCCGAGATGGTGCTCAGCAGCGGCACCGCGCTGAAGAAGAACAGCAGGACGAAGCTGTTCACGAAGGTGGCGAAGGGGTGGTGGTCCGGATCGAAGCCGGTGAAGGGCGAGACCCGGCTGTTCGGGAAGGAGAAGTAGTGCAGGAAGACGAGCCCGATGACGAGCACCACCCGCGCGACCTCGATCGTCGTCGGCAGGCTCGCGGGCAGGCTGCGCGCGGCATCGGCCTGCGCAATGGGTCTTCCGGAAGACAGGGCGGACTGGAAGAAAGCCATGGCGTTCGTCCCGGGCTGTTATTGTTATGCCGTATGGATCGGAGAGGCGAAGGCTGGGCGTTGCGGCGAGGCCGCGAGGCGGGGCTGGTTGTGGTGGTCGAGCAGCTCCCGCTCGATCGCGGTGATGAGGGCGTCCTGCATCCTCCGCGGGTTGATGGCGTGGTCGGTGCCGCCGAGGAGGAGGGTGCGGATCGGGGCGCGCTGCGGCAGATGCCGGCCGCCGCGGCCGAAATGCGCGCGCAGCTCGCGCAGTGAGCGGTCGCGGTCGCTATAGGCGAGGAGGAGCGTCGTCCCGCGGGCCTGCAGCTGCCGCAGCCAGCGGGCGGCACGATCGAGGCCCGTGTCGAGGCCAAGGCGCTCGGCCAGGAAGCGGTCGGCTTCGGCGCGGCAACGGCGCAGCGCCATGCGAGGCTTGCGCAGCAGGGGATGCTCGCCGGGCGGAGGCCCACCATCGAGATCCGGCGCGCCGCCGGCCGCGCGGTCGAAGGCCGGCAGGTTGGCCAGGGCGAGGCCAGCGACGCGCGCATCCCGCAGCGCGGCCTGGAACCCGTGATGGGCGCCCGAACAGACGCCGACCACGAGGCAGCGGCGGAAGCCTTGCCGCTCCAGCGCATCGAGGCCGGCGAGCGCGCCCTGCGTCGGGTCGTCGCCGAACAAGAGTCCGGCACGCTCCCCATCGCCGATGTCGCCGCTTTCGCCGATGCCGTTGGAATCCATGCGCAGCGAGGCGAAGCCGCGTTCCGCCACGCGGCGCGCCAGGCGCACGGCCACGCGGCCATTGCCGATATGGTGGTTGGCGCCGGTGTTGAGGATCAGGACCGCGGTCGGCTGCGGCGCCGCCGGGGAGCACAGGATGCCGGCCAGTTCCTCCTCGGCGCCGAAGCGCAGGACGCGCTCCTCGATGCCGGGGGCGACAGGCAGGCGGTCGGTCACCACCGCCTCCGCCGTCGACGGCGGCGCCGCCTTGGCCAACCAGTGGGCGACGCTGCCGAACAAGGCCCTCGGCGGGATGCTCAGCTGCGCATGCCGCAGGAAGGCGGCATGGCCCTCGAAGGGCAATGCCGTCACTGCTGCGCCCAGTTCTGGGAGCGGCGGCGCTGCCGGCCCCGGCGGCTCGGCGACCAGGATGCGGGCCGGGCGGGCCTGGCGCAGCAAGGGCGCGAGGTCGAGGCCGCGCAGGCCGGCGATGTCGCTGTCATGCAGGCGGAAGCCGGCAGCTTCGAGCCAACCCGGCTCGGGCGTGGCGTCGCCGGCGGCGCGGGCGCCGAGCAGCAGCTCCCGCCCATGGGCGCGGCCCGACCAGACGGGTGCGAGAAGGACCATATCGGCGACGCTGCCGGGACGGCGCGCAGCGCTGGCGGCAGCGAGGAGCGCGCCGAGCCGCAACCCGCCGAGGCTGACCGCGTCCAGGCCGAGCGTCGCACGCATCCAGTCGCAGGCGGCATCGATGCCGGCGAGCCAGTCCGCAAGGCGATGCGGCGCCTCCTCGCCCAGCGAGTCGCCGGTGCCGGGATAATCGAAGCGCAGCACCGGAGTGCCCGCTGCCGCCACCTGCTCGGCCAGGACGCGCAGCCCGGCCTGGGTGCAGATCAGCTCGTAGCCGAAGGGTGGGCAGAGCACGAGGCCATGCGCCGCCGACCCATGCGCCGGATGCAGCCAGCCGCGGCAGCCATGGAAGGCGACCGGGATCATCGGCGGCTGCCTCCCCGCCCCGTTCAGGCCTGCGGCCAGAGCGTGGCGCGCACCGTCTCGGGCCAGGCTTCGACATCGAAGCCGTGCTGCCGGAGCAGGGCGAGGGCCACGCGCTCGAGCCCGAAGCCGGCGCAGCCCGTATGCGCCGGCTCGCCATCGGCGCCGCGGATGCCGTAGGCCTCGGCGAAATGGTCGACATGGTAGTTGAAGCTGCCGCAGGCGCTCAGCCGATCGGGATCGGAGACCGGCACCAGGATCTCGAATTTCAGCCGCTGGCTGCGCTGGCCGTTCGCCATCAGCAGGCCGGGGCGGCCGAAGAAGGGGTCGTTGGCAAGGTCCGTCGTGGCCGACAGGCCCATCTGGCGGAACATCTCCAGCGCGCGGGTCATCCAGTGCGACTGGAAGGCGCGGATACGCTCCGGCGTGCCGAAGCAGACCTGCTCGCGCTGGCGGAACATCTGCATGCGCGCGGGATCGACCGAGGGCTCGCGGCGGAAGCAGTAGGAGGAGGAATCGACGAGCCAGCCCTCGGCCGGAAGCCGGCCGCGCGCGGCGATGATCGGATAGACCGGGTAGCAGGAAGCAGGCGTCAGCACCACGTCGGAGGATTGCTGTGCCGCGGTCCAGCCGCCCTCCTCGGCGGTGCAGGCCAGCACGCGCTTGTGCTCGCGGTCGTCGCCGCAGAAGCAATGCACGGTGCCGACGAGCTGCGGCATGTTCTTGAAGTAGCCGCTCGCCTCGAAGCCGCTGCGGGTCATGATCGGCGGGAAGCGCATGATCTCCGCCTCGTCCGAGGCGGACAGCCGGCCGATGAGCCGGTCGACGGCGTCGACCAGCGCTTCGAAGGCGGCGCTGCGGCCATGGAGGCCGTCGACGCCGGTCGGGAAGAGCAGGCGGCGCGCGAACAGCGTCTCCCGGAACTCTGCGGCGCTGAGGCGCGGGGCAAGCTCGGTGGCGCTCACCGCACGGCATCCGCGGCGACGGGCCAGCCATTGGCATCGACGGAGCCGCCGGCGGCAGGGGCAGCGCCGGCCCGCAAACCCTCCAGCACGCGGACGATGGCGTTGATGGAGGAGAAGGTGTCGCGCGTCAGCGCCGTCTCGGGAAACTCGACGCCCAGCGCGTTCTCGAGCCCGATCATCACCTCCACCGTGCCGTAGGAGGAAAGGCCGGCCTCGAAGAGATCGGCGTCGTTGGCGAGCGCGTCGGCCGAGGCGGCGAGGTCGCCGACCCCCTTCAGGACATTACGAACGGCTTCATGCAACACGGCACGACCTCCAGCGAACAGCAATCTTAATTTGAAGGAACCCGCAAACCGATCAACTCAAGATAGCTTTAGCGGTTTGTAGGGAGCGGATCGGCGGCGGATCGTCACGCCGCCGATGCATAGGGAATTACGCTCCGCTGCATCGCGCTTCGCATCACATGACGGTGGGAAACGGCATGATGCCGTCACCCTGATCTCAATCGCTGGCCTTCACGCCCGCGGCAGGCGGGTTGAGTGCGAGGTGAGACTGCGTGGTCGGCGACGCCGCGGCCTCGGCGAGACCAAAGGCCTCGATCAGCGCGGCGGTGAAGCGCGGCACGGTGGACCAGCGAAGGTGGATGGCGTCGAAGAAATCCTCGTCGGATGCGAGGAACTGCCTGCCGTCCCAGTACTGCGCGCCGCTCTCGCCGAGCGCCTCGCGGATGCCGTTGGAGAAGCGGCTCAGCATGGCGCCGTCCGGGTCGTAGAGCTTCCGCCATTGCGGGTGCAGCGGCGTCATGGCGACCAGCAGCCGCCTGCCCTCGCCGTGCACCCGCTGGGCGAGCTGCGACAGCGCCGAGAGGCAGGCCGGGCCCGGCTTGTCGACCGCGCCGTACAGCAGCTGCCCGCGCCATCCCTCCGCCGCGAGCGGCCCGCTGCCGAACCGGTCGAAGACCAGCGGGTCGGTGCGGTTCGCGCCGGAGCGCTTGCCGGCGACGGTGGCGGCGTTGCGCGCCAGCGAGACAAGCGAGAAGTAGCGCGTGTAGTAGAACCAGGGCGTCGCCTGGCCGAAGACGTAGTCGTCGACGTCGTCCCGATCGAAGAAGGCCGTCGGCTTGCTGGTGCAGTCCTGGAAGTCCTGCGGCGAGGCGATCATCACCACCTCGCGCACGTCGCGGTAGTGGTCGAGCAGCCAGTCCGTCGCGAAGGCGGTCTGGTTGGCGCGCAGGCCGCAGAAGGCGCCGTTCAGCGGCTTCAGGCCCGGGGCTTCCCGCAGCAGGGTGCTGCCGTCGAAATGGCGCCAGGCGACGGAGGATCCGACGACCAGCAGGGTCGGCGAGCTGGGCTGCTCCTGCCGCAGGAAGTGCAGCTTCTCGTCGACGCACAGCGAGTTGCTGAAGGCCGGCGGCGGCAGGTGGCCGGTCGCCGAGAGCGTCAGCAGCGCGGTGTAATAGAGGGCGAACATCCCCAGCAGCGAGCCGAGGAAGGCCAGCAGGTAGCCTGGCCGCACCGGCTTCGGCGAGGCCTGGGCGATCGGCGCTCCGGACATGGCGTCATGCGCCTTTCCGCTTGGCGGCGATCAGCTGGACGAAATCGCCGACATTGTGCAGCGACTCCAGCTCCGCCGTGCGGAAGCGGATGCCGAACCGCGTCTCGGCCGCGACCACGAGGTTGACATGCGCCTGGCTGTCCCAGCCAGGGATGTCCTCGGCGGTGGTTCCGGCAGAGATGGCGATGTCGTCGTCGTCGAAAACATCGCGGAAGACTTGCGTCAGGGCCGCGTAGATCTCCTGCTCGTCCATGTGGTGTCCAGGGCAATGGGGTGGGCGAACGGCCTTGGGCCGCGAGTCTCGATGCGCCAGACCAGCGTCCCGTCGGGGCGATCCGGCAGTGGCGCCATCGGCGTGAAGCCGAGGCGCGGATAATGCTCCGCCACCATGCCGTTGCGGGCGGTGGGGCGGTATTCGCCGATGAGCGCGGCGATGCCCTGATGCGCGGCGCGCTCCAGCAGCACCTGCAGCGTCGCCTCCTCGACCTTGCGGCCGAGGACGCGGCAGCTCATCAGCCAGGTGTCGATCAGCCACTCGTCCGGGCGCAGCGCCGCATCCGGGCGCGCGAGCACCACGCTGATGAGGCCGTTGTCGCCGAAGCGATCGGTCAGGCGGATGGCCAGGGCAAGGGCGTTCGGGTCGTCCGCCAAGGCCTGCATCTCGGCTTCGGTATAGCGGCGCGTGGTGAGGTTGAACTGGTTGGTCTTGTTGACGAGCTGCGTCGCGCGCGGCAGCTCGGCCGGGCCGATCTCGCGGGCGGTCAGCACCATCTCGAGGCTGCGGAGGTAGCCCTCGAGATCCGTCGCCTGCTCGAGCACGGCCTGGCGCGAGGCATTCGCCGCATAGCTGCGGCCGCGCGCGGCGTCGTCGGCGGTGAAGCCGACCGTCTCGAAATAGCCCGCGGCGCCGAGCCAGGTGGGGTAGAGCGCCACATCCTCCGGCAGTTCCGGCACGGCGACATCGGGCAGCTCGCGCCGGACGATGTCGCGCTCGGCCGGGTTGTCGTCGACGAAGACGAGGGCGTCGAGGCCGATATTGAGCTGCTTGGCGATCTGGCGGAGGTTGCCGGCCTTGTCGTTCCAATTGGCGAGGAAGGCGGCAATGTCGCCGCGCTGCAGCGCCATCTCCGGGTGGTTGGCGAAGGCCGCCTCGGCGACGGCCGCGTCGTTCTTGCTGCAGACGGCGAGGATGATGCCGCGCCGGCCGAGCTGCGCCGCATGGCGCTGCATGGCGAGGAAGGCCTCGCCGGTCGGGTTGCCCTGGCCGAGCTTGATGCCCTCGATGCCGTCATCGCCGATGACGCCGCCCCAGATCGTGTTGTCGAGGTCGAGGACGAGGCATTTCCGCGTCCGCCCTAGCACCGCGCCGGCGATGCGGGCGACGAGGTCGCCGTGCAGCGGCGCCATCACCGGGCTGACGAGCTGCTTCGCCTGGTGCCAGCGGACCGGGTCGCCCAGGCCATCGGCCGGGCCCTGGCCGGCCATCTGCGCGGCAAGGTCGAGCAGCAGCACGCCATCCTCGCGCGCCGCGGCGCGGATCGCGGCATTCAGCCGGTCGAGGATGCTGCGCGGCGCGGCGGGCACCATCGCCTCGTAGCTGCCGAACAGCAGCGGCGTGGCGGGGATCAGCAGCTGCTGCACCACCTGCGCGTTGAACCGCTCCCGCGCCCGCCGCCAGAGACCGCGCAGCTCGGCGATGCGGGCGGCGACGGCCTCCTGCACCGCGCTCTCCGGCGAGTCGAGCGGCAGGTCGATCGGCGAGTCCTGCGCGTCGAGCGCAAGCAGGATCAGCTGCGGGGCGAAGGCGGCCAGCGCCGGATCCTCGCCGAGCAGCGACTGGCGGTAATTGCCGTAGGGCGCGACATGCACCGAGAGTGCCAAGCCGCGATGCAGCCCGGCGACGCGGATGCCGGGCACGAGGTGGTCGACCGTATGCGAGGCGAGGATGGCGAGCCGCAGCGGCACCAGGCCGTGCGGCGCCGGCAGCGCGGCGAGGCCCTCCTCCGCCAGGCGATCGAGCCGGCCGGTCGCGGTGAAGTCGCGGCGGAAGCCGGCGAGGTGCATGGCCCGCGCCAGCCTCTCGCCCGGATCGGCGATGCGCCGGGCGGCGGAGAGCGCCGCGCCGAGATCCTCATGCACCGGAAGCCAGGCAAGCTGTTCCATGGCGGCCTCAGAACTGGAAGTAGAGGAATTCGGTGGGCGCCGAGGAGAAGGTCTGCATCAGCACGAAGAAGCTGAGCACGCCGAGGACGACGCCGTAGATCGGCGCCGGCCGCCAGGTCATCGCCGGCAGGATCGCCTGCAGCCAGGCCGGGCGGCCGCGCCAGCCGAGCGCGGTGCGGACCTGCAGCATGAACTGCTGGGTGTTCGGCATGAACCAGACGAAGGCCAGCAGGACGAGGATTCTCGCCCAGTCCTCGATCTGGAAGAACCGCCCGGCGCCGACCTCGAGCCCATGGCTGGCGACGACACCGGCGATGAGCGGCAGCTGGGCGAAGCTCGCCGGCACGATGACGCCGTGCAGCCCGACCATGCCGGCGAGCAGGTTCAGCGCCGCCGGCACGCTCTCGGCCCGGAAGAAGACGAGGGCGACGACGACACAGAGGAAGGTCAGCAGCACCGAGGCGGCATGCGGCAGCAGGCGGTCGTCGTCCAGCTTCCAGCCCCAGCTGGCCTTCAGCGCGCGCCAGCCATGCGCGATGACGAGGTAGACGCCGTGCAGCAGGCCGAAGACGACGAACTGCCAGCCGGCTCCGTGCCAAACGCCGGAGATGAACATGGTGAGCACGGTCGGCCAGGCGACCAGGGCAAGGAAGGTGCCGGGCGACATCTTGCCGCGGCGCGGCAGCGGCTTGCCGGCCGCGGTGCGGGCGCGCGTCGCCCGCAGCACGATCGGGTTGTAGATATAGGCCGTCAGGAAGCGCGTCAGCGTCATGTGCCAGCGCGACCAGAATTCGATGACGTTGCGGGCCTTGAAGGGGCTGTCGAAATTCGGCGGCAGGCTGATGCCGAAGAGCAGGCCGAGCCCGATCGCCATGTCGGTATAGCCGGAGAAGTCGAAGTAGATCTGCAGCGCATAGGCCAGCGCGCCGCCCCAGGCATCGAGCAGCGGCAGGCCCTCGCCGGCGGCGGCCGCGGCGAAGGTGGGGGTTGCCAGGGCGCCGAGCGGATCCGCGAGGACGACCTTCTTCGCCAGTCCAAGGCCGAAGAGGGTGAGGCCGATCGAGATGTTGTCGAAGCGCGGCCGGAAATTATCCGAGTTGCCGAACTGGCTCAGCATCTCCCGGTGATGGGTGATGGGGCCGGCGATCAGGTGGGGGAAGAAGGTGATGAACAGGCAGTAGTTGAGAAAGTCGTGCTCCACCACCGCCCCATCATGCGCATCGCTGAGATAGGCGATCTGCTGGAAGGTGAAGAAGGAGATGGCGAGCGGCAGGACGATCTCGCGGATCTGCCAGTCGAGGCCGAAGGCGGCGTCGATATTGGTCAGCAGGAAGGTGGTATACTTGAAGTAGAGAAGCGGCAGCAGGTTGCCGATGATGCCGAGCACCAGTACCGTTCGCGAGGGCTTGCGCAGAAGATAGCCGCCCAGCAGGTAATTCGCCAGCATGCTGGCCACCAGCATCGGCACGCACCAAGGATTCCACCAGCCGTAGAAAACGAGCGATGACAGCGTCAACCACGCGGAGGCCAGCCGTTGCTGGCCAAGACCGGCGATGAACAGGAAGCCGAGGAGGACGAGGGGCAGGAACCCAATGATGAAGGTGGCGGAACTGAAAACCATGGCCTCGTTCTTTTCCGTACAGGCTCCCGCCTCGGTGACCTCGCACCGCAATATATGCCTTTCCAAAAAGACGCTGCTTCACAAACAGAAAAGCTTCCGGCCGATCACCGCATAAGTGATGACGCTATTGTTCGGCCAGGCCTGCGACGGTCCCTGGGCTCAATCCGGCTTCCAACGCAGCCGCCGGAACAGCCAGTCGCGGTAGGCGAGCACGGCCTCGGGCGGCACCGCCAGAGAGCTGGTGGCGGGGGCGGGATCGGCCCCGGCGCTGAGCCGGATCCCGGGGACCGGCGCATTCCGCTCCTCCTCCAGCCAGCGCTGCGCCGCCGCGCGCCAGAGGGCGACGAGGTCGCCGGGCGTCAGCGCCGGCAGCAGCAAGGCGCCGAGCAGGCGCGCATTGGCCGCGGCCGCGAACAGGCCGGCACGCAGGGCGGCATCGCCGCCGGTGGCGAGCTCGGCAACGGCCGGCACCTCCGGCAGGGCGGGGTCGCGCGCCTCGTCCAGCACGAACCAGGGCTGGGCGCCGAGCGTGGCGAGGCGGGGCAGGCAGTTGCTGCCCTGCATCACCACCGCCTCGACCGCGCCTTGGGCCAGCGCCGCCTCGGCCCGCGGGCCGGCGAGGCCGAGGACCGGGGTGGCGGCATGGCCGGCCAGGTCGAGGCCGAGCAGGGCCGCGGCGCCGGCTCGGTCGGCGGCGGCCAGGCCGAGGCGGAGCGGCGAGCTGGACGCCGGAAGCCAGCCGCGCCCGGCCAGCACCGCCAGCCCCTGGGCGGCGCAGACCGGCACCCATCCGGTGCCGTCGAAGCGGGCGCGCTGGTCGCCCACCAGGCGGGCCTGGGCGGCGGCGCCCGGCAGCACCAGCAGCGTGCGGCCATCCGGCGCGGCGGCGGTGGCGAAGCGGTTGGCGGCGGTCACGCCATCCGGCCCGCCGAGCACGCTCCGCTCCAGCGTCAGGGCGGTGGTGCTGCCGCGGGCCAGCGCCGCGGCCAGGCGGCTCGACCAGTCGGCGAGCGCCCCGTCCTCGGGCCCGGGGACCAGCAGCGTCGCGGTGGCCGGCAGCAGGGCCAGGGCCGGCGCGGGCAGGGCGGCGAGGGCGGCGGCCAGCAGCCCCCGGCGGGTCGGTCGCGGGCCCTGCGCCATGCTGTGCCTCCCTCGCCTCCGAATGCGTCCGCCTAGTCGTCGTAGCGCAGCAGGGTCTCGCAGGGGAGGTCAAGCCGGGTGCGGCCGTTGAGGAAGGTGAGCTCGATCAGCGCGGCGACGGCCGGCACCTCGGCGCCCGCCTGGCGCAGCAGGCCGATGCCGGCCGCCATGGTGCCGCCGGTCGCCAGCAGGTCGTCGAGCAGCACCACGCGCTGGCCGGGCTTCACCGCATCGGCCTGCATCTCGATCCGGTCGGTGCCGTATTCCAGCGCGTAGTCGAGGCCGACCGTCTCGCCCGGCAGCTTGCGCGGCTTGCGCAGCATGACGAAGCCCAGGCCCAGCTCCAGCGCCAGCGGGGCGGCGACGAGGAAGCCGCGGCTCTCGATGCCGGCCAGCACGTCGGGCCTGTAGGGGCGGATCCTGTCCGCCAGCCGCTCCATCGCCGCGCGCCAGGCGGGGCCGTGCCGCAGCAGCGTCGAGATGTCGTAGAAGAGGATGCCGGGCTTCGGGAAATTCGGGATGCCGCGGATATGCTCGCGCAGGTCGATCTCGGGGTGGGTCTCGGGCATGGCCGGTCCTTCGGGTGGGCGCGCCCCCGGGGACCGGCGGCGGCGCCAATAAGCACCGGGCGACGCTGCGGTGCAACGGGCCGCGGATCGATCAGGTCTTGGCGATGGTGCCCGGCTGGGCCATGTGCAGGCCATGTCGCGCACCTCCATCGCCACGCTGGTCGGCCTTGCCGGCTTCCTCGCCTATGTCGTCGGCGTGGTGACGCTGGCCGACCACGTGCTGCACATGCATTGGGCCGTTCAGGCGGTCTTCTTTCTCGTCGCCGGCACGGTCTGGACGCTGCCCGCCACCAAGCTGATCGTCTGGGCCGCCCGCGGGTAAGGAAAAGCCCCGCCAGCGGGGCTGGCGGGGCTTCCGGCAAGGCCGACTTGGTCGGAGCGAGAGGATTCGAACCTCCGGCCCCTGCGTCCCGAACACAGTGCTCTACCAGGCTGAGCTACGCTCCGCTGGTCGGCCGTCGCCGCGGGAGGCGGCCATATACAAGCCGGGCCAGGGCGCGGCAAGGGGGGATCAGAGGCGGCGCGACGGCGCGCCCTCGCCGGCCGGGCTCGCCCGCAGCAGCGCCATGGCGGCCGGCACGTCGGGTGCCAGCGTGAAGAGCTGCCGCCCGTCCTCGCCGACGAAGCCCTGCCGGACCAGGTGCTCGAACAGGGCGAAGAGGGGCTGCGCCCAGCCGCCGATGTCGAGCAGGATGATCGGCTTGTCGTGCAGGCCGAGCTGGCGCCAGGTCAGCACCTCCATCAGCTCGTCCATGGTGCCGAGGCCGCCGGAAAGGGCGATGAAGGCATCCGACAGCTCGTACATGCGGGTCTTGCGGCTGTGCATGCCGTCGGTGACCTCGAGCTCGGTGACATCCGGGTAGGCCCGCTCCATCCGGGTCAGGAATTCGGGGATGACGCCATGCACCCGCCCGCCGGCGGTGATGGCGGCCTCCGCCACCTTGCCCATGAGCCCGATGCCGCCGCCGCCATAGACCAGGGTGAGGCCCGCTTGGGCCAGGGCGCGGCCGAGCGCCTCGGCCGCCGCGGCATGGGCCGGGTCGGCGCCGGGGCGGCTGCCGCAGAAGACGGCGACGGATCGAATGGGCTCTGGCATCGGGTAACCTCCGGCTGCGTCCGGCTGCAACGCGGCAGCACCGTCTTGTATCTGGTGCCGCTTCGTCACAGTCCGAGGCTTGTCAACGGGCGGGGCAATCATGCCATGATCGCAATCATGGGTTCGGGAGATTCACGGATGAGGCTGCGAATGGTGGCGTCGGTGCTGGCGCTGCTGGCTTTGGCGGGGACGGCGCTGGCCCAGGGCGATGCCATCGCCGAGCGCCGGGCCGGGCTGAAGCGCATGGGCGGGCATATGGATGCGATCAAGCCCGTGGCGGAGGCGCGGGGCGAGGTGAAGGCGCTGGAGCCGCGGATCGACGACATGATCGCCTGGTTCCGCACCATGCCGACGCGCTTCCCGCCCGGCTCGGACCGGGGCGACACCAAGGCCTTGCCGGCGGCCTGGTCCGACCGCGCCGGCTTCGAGGCGGCGAATACCCGCCTGCTCGGGCAGCTCGACGTGCTGAAGGCGGCTGCCGCCTCGGGCGATGCGGCGGCCTTCGCCACCGCCTTCCAGGCGACCGGGCCGCAATATTGCGGCGGCTGCCACCGCAACTTCCGGGCGCGGTGACGCCCCGCCGCCGCGGCCCGGTGCCGCAGCGGCCTCGTCCCAATCAATGTTCCGCTTTGGGCTGGGCGCGTTGCTTGCGGCGCAGGCATAGCGGGCGCTTGTCGCCAGGCACCCCCGCGCCGCACAATGGGGGATGGCCTCCCCCCTTCCCCTCGCCGCGGCCGATGCCGAGCCGAGCTTCGCCGAGATGCTGGCCGCCCGGCCGCACCTCTCCCTCAACGCCCTCGACGGGCTGACGGTGGAGGAGGTGCCGCTCGCCCGCATCGCCGCGGCCGTCGGCACGCCGAGCTGGGTCTACTCCGCGGGCGCGCTCAGGCGCCGGGCGTGGGCGCTGAAGGCGGCGCTGGCGGGGGCGGGGCTGCGCGCCTCCATCCATTATGCGGTGAAGGCCAATGGCAACCTCGCCGTGCTGCGGGTCCTGGCCGCCGAGGGGCTCGGCGCCGACGTGGTCAGCGAGGGGGAGCTTCGGCTCGCCCGCGCCGCCGGCATCCCCGGCGCCGCCATCGTCTTCTCCGGCGTTGGCAAGACGGAGCGCGAGCTGCGCCTCGCCCTCGAGGAGGACATCGCTCAGGTCAACATCGAGAGCGCGGAGGAGGCGGCGATGCTCTCGGCGCTCGCGGCCGCCTCCGGGCGGGTGGCGCGGGTCGGGCTGCGGGTCAATCCGGACGTCGATGCCCGGACCCATGCCAAGATCACCACCGGCAAGTCGGAGAACAAATTCGGCGTCGCCTTCGATGACGCGCCGGCGCTCTATGCCCGGCTCGCCGGGCTGCCGGGGCTGCGGCCGATGGGCATCGCCATGCATATCGGCAGCCAGATCACCAGCGGCATGGCGGCCTATCGCGCCGCCTATGCGCGAATGGCGGAACTTGCCACGGCGCTGATGGCGCGCGGCCTGCCGGTCGAGCACCTCGATTGCGGCGGCGGCCTCGGCATCCCCTACCGGGACGAGGCGGCGCCGGGGCCGGAGGCCCTGGCGGGGGCGATCGCCGCGACGCTCGGCCCGCTCGGCCTGCCGGTGATGCTGGAGCCGGGGCGCTGGATCGCCGGTCCCCCGGGCCTGCTGCTGAGCTCCGTCGTGCTGCAGAAGCTGGGGGCGGGGCGGCGCTTCCTCGTCCTCGATGCCGGGATGAACGACCTGGTGCGGCCGGCCATGTACGAGGCCTGGCATGGCATCCTCCCCGTCTCCGCCCGGGATTGCGCGGCGGCCCTCAGCCCGGCCGACGTGGTCGGGCCGGTCTGCGAGACGGGCGACACCTTTGCGCGCGGTCGCGCGTTGCCATCTCTGCAACCGGGGGCGCTGGTCGCCTTCCTCGATGCGGGAGCCTATGGGGCGGTGATGAGCGGCACCTACAATGCGCGTCCCCTGGCGGCGGAGGTGCTGGTCGACGGCGCCCGCTTCGCCGTGGTGCGGGAGCGGCAGGGCTTCGACGCGATGCTGGCCGGGCAGCGGATGCCCGACTGGCTGGCCGGGGGGCAGGTCCCCTGAGCCCGGAGCGCCTCGCCGCGGCACTGGCCCGCCGGCGCCACCTGGCGCGGCTGGCCCTGTTGTGGGAGGGGCTATGGCCCCGGCTCTGGCCGGTGCTCGCGGTGCTCGGCCTGTTCCTCGTCCTGGCCCTGCTGGACCTGCCGCGGCAGTTGCCGGTGGGGCTGCATATCCTGCTGCTGATCGGCGTCCTCGCGGCGCTCGGCCTCGCCGGGCGGCGGGCCTTCCGCGGCTTCGCCCCGCCCGGCGAGGCGGCGGCGGAGCGGCGGCTGGAGCGGGAATCGGGCCTAAGCCACCGGCCGCTGGCGGCGCTGGCGGACCGGCCGGCGGGCGATGATCCGGCGGCGCTGGCGCTCTGGCAGGTGCACCAGCAGCGGGCAGCGGCGCAGATCGGCCGGCTGCGGATCGGCGCGCCGCGGCCCGGCCTGCCGGCGCGGGATCCGCGGGCGCTGCGTGCGGCGCTGGTGGTCGGGCTGGTCGCGGCCTTCGTCATCGCCGGGGGCGAGACGGGGGAGCGGCTGCGGCGGGCGGTGACCCCGGCCTTTGCCGGCCCGCTCGCCGGGCCGGGGCTGCGGCTCGAGGCCTGGGTGACGCCGCCGGCCTATACCGGCGCGCCGCCGATCTTCCTTGACCCGGCCGGGGGCAGCGCGACGGTGCCGGCGGGCAGCCGGCTGCAGGTCTCGCTCTCGGGCGGCGGGGGCGGGGTGCCCGAATTGTTGGCCGACGGGGCGGCGACGCCCTTCCAGGCGCTCGATGCCGCCAGCTTCGCCGCCGAGATGCCGCTGGAGCATGGGCTGCGCCTCGCCATCCGCCGCGGCGGGACGGAGCTGGCGCGATGGGCGCTCAGCGTGCAGGCCGATGCGCCGCCCTCGGTCGCCTTCGCCGAGCCGCCGGGCCGCGCCCAGCGCGGCCTTGCCACGCGCATGCCTTGGCGGGCGGAGGATGACTGGGGCCTCGCCGGGTTGCGGGCCGAGATGCGGCTGGCGGCACGGCCCGAGGCGCCGCCGCTGGTGCTCGACCTGCCGTTGCCCGGCAGCAACCCGAAGGCGGCGCGCGGCACGGCGCAGCCCGACCTCTCCGCCCACCCCTGGGCCGGGCTGGAGGTGTCGGCGCGGCTGTTCGCCCGCGACGGCGCCGGGCAGGAGGGCGCGTCCGAGGCGGCGACACTCACCCTGCCGGAGCGGAGCTTCAACCACCCCGTCGCACGGCGGCTGATCGCCATCCGCCGCGAGCTGTCGGTGGAGCCGGAGCGCCGTGCCCCCGCTCGCCGGGCGCTGGAGGAGGTGGCGGAGGCGCCGGAGGCCTTCGAGCACGACACGGCGACCTATCTGGCGCTGCGCGTCGCCCGCGGCCGGCTGGTGAACGACCGCCGCCCCGAGGCGGTGCGGGAGGTGCAGGACATCCTCTGGGAGGCCGCCCTGGCGCTGGAGGAGGGCCGCGACGGCCGCACCGCCCGCGCCCTGCAGCAGGCGCGCGAGGCGCTGCGCGAGGCGCTCGACCAGGCCGAGCGGCAGCAGCAGGAGGCTCGCGAGAACCCCGAGCGGGCGCCGGAGCAGGCGGAGCAGCGCGCCGAGCTGCAGCGCCGCATCCAGGAGCTGCGGGACGCCATCCGCCAGCATCTCGAGGCGCTGACCGAGCGGCTGCAGCGCGAGAATGCCGAGGCCATGCCGGAGGGCAGCCAGAACCGGATGACGGACCAGCGGGAGATGGACCGCCGCACCCGCCGCATGGAGGAAGCCGCCCGCGAGGGCCGCACCGAGGATGCCAAGAAGGAGCTCGCCGAGCTCGAGGAGATGCTGAAGGCGCTCGAGGAGGGCCGCGCCCAGCGGGCGGAGAGCCCCGAGCGGCAGCAGCGCCGCGAGCGTGGCCAGCAGCAGATGGGCGTGGTCCAGGACATGGTGAAGCGGCAGAGCGACATGCTCGACCGCAGCCACCAGCGGGCCGACCAGGGCGAGCGCGACCGCAGCCAGAACCAGCGCGGCCGGCAGCAGCAGCAGCGCCAGCAGCAGGGCGCCGAGGCAAAGCAGCAGCCCGAGGCCGGGCAGGATGGCCGCCGCCAGCGCGCCCTGCGCCGGGCGCTCGGCGAGCTGATGCAGCAATTCGGCGACCTCACCGGCGAGATCCCCGACGGCCTCGGCCGCGCCGACCAGGCGATGCGCGAGGCGCAGGAGGCGCTCGGCCAGGGCGGCGACCCGCGCGACGCCCAGCAGCGCGCGCTCCGCGCCCTGCAGGAGGGCGGCCGGCAGATGGCGCAGTCCATGCAGCGGCAGTTCGGCAACCCGCAGCCCGGCGAGGGCGAGGAGGAGGGCGAGCCGGGCGACATGGCCGGCGAGAACCAGCCCGGCGGCCAGGGCCAGGACCAGGCGCAGGGCCAGGGCGAGGGGCGCGACCCGCTCGGCCGGCGCTCGCGCGACGTGAACGGCAATGCCGACAACGGCGCCGATACCCGCGTGCCGGAGGAGGCGGAGATGCTCCGCACCCGCAAGCTCCAGGACGAGCTGCGCCGCCGCGGCGCCGAGCGGGAGCGTCCGCCGGAGGAGCTCGACTACATCGACCGGCTGCTGAAGAGGTTCTGACCCTATGGCGCCCCGCCCGCCCCTGCCGCCCTTCACCGCCGAGAGCGCCGCGCAGAAGACCCGCGCCGCGGAGGATGCCTGGAACAGCCGCGACCCCGGGCGGGTGTCGCTGGCCTATACCGAGGGGAGCCGCTGGCGGAACCGCGTGGAGTTCCTGACCGGGCGGCCTGCCATCGTCGACTTCCTCACCCGGAAATGGGCGCGGGAGCTGGACTACCGGCTGATCAAGGAGGTCTGGTCCTGGGGCGGCAGCCGCATCGCGGTGCGCTTCGTCTATGAGTGGCGCGACGACAGCGGCCAGTGGTTCCGCAGCCATGGCAATGAGAACTGGGAGTTCGATGCCGAGGGGCTGATGGCGGAGCGGCATGCCAGCACCAACGACCGGCCGATCGCCGAGGCGGAGCGGCTGTTCCGCTGGCCGGCGCCCGGGCCGCGGCCGGCGGACCATCCGGGGCTGAGCGAACTCGGCCTGTAGGGGAGGCTTCATGCCCCACGACCACCATCATGGCCATGCCCACGGGCATGACCATGGGCACGACCACGGCCCCGGCCACTCTCATGGCCCGGCGCCGGGCGAGCGGGGCTTCGCCCTCGGCGTCTCGCTCAATCTCGGCTTCGTCGCGCTGGAGGTGGTGGCGGGGCTCGTCGCCGCCTCGATGGCGCTGCTGGCGGATGCAGGGCACAACCTCTCCGACGTGCTCGGCCTGGTGCTGGCCTGGGTGGCGGTGCGGCTGGCGCGGCGGCTGCCGGGCGGGCGGCGGACCTATGGCTGGCATCGCGGCACCATCCTCGCCGCGCTCGGCAATGCGATGCTGCTGCTGGTGGCCGTCGGCGCCATCGCGCTCGAATCCGTGCAGCGGCTGATGGCGCCGGCACCGGTCGCCACCGGCTTCATGATGGGCGTCGCGGCAGCCGGCATCCTCGTCAATGGCGGGACGGCGCTGCTCTTCGCCAAGGGGCGCGAGGCCGACATCAACCGGCGGGGCGCCTACCTCCACATGGTGGCGGATGCCGCCGTCTCGGCGGGCGTGGTGGCTGGCGGGCTGCTGATCCGGCTGACGGGGTGGCACTGGGTCGACCCGGTGGTCGGGCTGGTCATTGCCGGCGTCATCCTGGTCGGCACCTGGGGGCTGCTGCGCGAGTCGATCGACCTCGCCATGGATGTGGTGCCGCGCGGCATCGAGCCGGAGGCGGTGCGCGCCTGGCTGGCGGCGCGGCCCGGCGTCGCCGAGGTGCACGACCTGCATATCTGGGCGCTCTCCACGACCGAGACGGCGCTCACCGCGCATCTGGTGCGGCCGGGCGAGGCCGTGGATGACGGCTTCCTTCGCGGCGTGCAGCAGGGGCTGCGCGAGCGCTTCGGCATCGGCCATGCGACCCTGCAGGTCGAGCAGGGCGACCCGGCGCATCCCTGCGCGCTGGCGCCGGCGGAGGCGCTGTAGAGCCTGATCGCCGAAGGCTGGCACGGCCGGAGGCGCGAATCACGCGACCGGACAACAAGCTGGAGGATGATCCGCGGTCCGGTGATCACGGATCATGCTCCATCCCGTTCCGCGCGCGGCCCGACAACCCGGAGCGGTAGCATCGCGTTCCCCTCCCTGACTGGGAGAGACATCCGATGCGCGCACTCCGTTGGCACGGCAAGCAGGACATCCGCTGCGACAACGTGCCCGACCCGAAGATCGAACATCCGCGCGACGCGATCATCAAGGTGACGTCCTGCGCGATCTGCGGTTCCGACCTGCATCTCTATGACGGCTTCATGCCGGGCATGGAGAATGGCGACATCATGGGCCACGAGACCATGGGCATCGTCGAGGAGGTCGGCTCCGAGGTCTCCAACCTGAAGAAGGGTGACCGCGTCGTCATCCCCTTCACCATCTTCTGCGGCGAGTGCGACCAGTGCCGGCGCGGCAATTTCTCCGTCTGCGAGCGGAGCAACCGCAACAAGTCGCTGGCCGACAAGGTCTTCGGCCACACCACCGCGGGGCTGTTCGGCTACACGCATCTCACCGGCGGCTATCCGGGCGGGCAGGCGGAGTATCTGCGCGTGCCCTTCGCCGACCGAACGCATATCAAGGTGCCACTCGGCGTGCCGGACGAGACGCTGCTCTTCCTCAGCGACATCTTCCCGACGGGCTGGCAGGCCGCGGTGCAGTGCGACATCCAGCCCGACGACACCGTCGCCATCTGGGGCTGCGGGCCGGTCGGGCAATTCGCCATCCGCTCCGCGCTGCTGCTGGGCGCGAAGCATGTCATCGCCATCGACCGCGTGCCGGAGCGGCTGGCCATGGCGGAGGCGGGCGGCGCCACCGTCATCGACTTCTCGAAGGAGAGCGTGGTCGAGCGGCTGAACGAGCTGACCCGCGGCAAGGGCCCCGAGAAGTGCATCGACTGCGTCGGGCTCGAGGCGCATGCGACGGCGACCATTGACAGCATGTACGACCGTGCCAAGCAGGCGGTGATGCTGGAGACCGACCGGCCGCATGTGCTGCGGGAGATGATGTATGTCTGCCGCCCCGCCGGCGTGCTCTCCATCCCCGGCGTCTATGGTGGGCTGCTCGACAAGATCCCCTTCGGGATGGCGATGAACAAGGGCCTCACCTTCCGCATGGGGCAGACGCATGTGAACCGCTGGACGGACGACCTGCTGCGGCGGATCGAGCAGGGGCAGATCGACCCGTCCTTCGTCATCACCCACAAGGTCGGGCTAGAGGAGGGGCCGAACATGTACAAGACCTTCCGCGACAAGCTGGATGGCTGCATCAAGGTGGTGCTGACGCCATGAGCGGACGCGGGATCGCGCCCCGCCAGGCGCAGGCGCTGGCGCAGGGCCTCGGCTGGTTCAGCATCGGCCTCGGGCTGGCCGAGCTGCTGGCGCCGCATCGCGTCGCGCGGGCGACGGGGCTTGAGGGGCATGAGCGGCTCGTCGCCAGCTACGGCGCGCGAGAGATCGCTACGGGCATCGGGCTGTTGACCTCGCGTGATCCGGCGCCCTGGCTCTGGGGCCGGGTGGGTGGCGATGCGCTCGATCTCGGGACGCTGGCGGCCGGGCTGCGGCCGGCCAACCGGGGGCGCGAGCGGTCCGGCATCGCGCTGCTGGCGGTGCTCGGCGTCGCGGCGCTCGACCTGGCCTGCGTGCTGTCGCTGCGCCCGGCTCGGTCGCGGCTGCCGATGCCGCTGGCCGAGTACCGGCGCCGCAGCGGCCTGCCGCGGCCGCCGGGCGCGATGCGTGGCGCGGCCAGCGACTTCGTCGTGCCGGCGGACTACCGGATTCCGGAGCTGCTCAGGCCCTGGGGCAGCAAGGCGGCCTGACCCGGATCAAACTTGTCGGTGGTGGGGCCGTTCTCCCGGGGCGCCTGCAGGCAGGACGAGAGATAGGAACGGTCACCATGAGCAAGCCCCGCACCACCGACAAGAACGACGACAACCATGGCGGCGGCCCCGGGAGCAGCCACCAGGGCGGCTCGCACGGCCACGCCACGCGCTCCCAGGACAAGGCGAACAGCGACACGACGCGGGAGCCGGGCACGCCGACCAACCCGGACCGCTCGCGCGTCTCGGGCGGTGGCGGGGAGCGCGACGTCGCGCATACGCATGACACTGCCTACAAGAGCTCGAAGCACAGCAGCTCGAAGAACGACTGAGGCTTCGGCCTGCTCCGGCGTGCCGTGGCATGCCGGAGCTGCCCTCAGATCACCTGGTAGCGGGCTCGCGCGGCCCGCTCGATGGCGCCGGCGATGAGCCGGTCGATATCCATGGCGATGCGGAAGTCCTGCAGGAATTGCAGCTCCTCCTGCGTCAGGTCACCATCGGCGGCCGCCACCTCGCAGGCGAGCAGATAGGCCGTCTCGCGCAGCCGGGCCGGCAGCGCCTCGCGGATCAGGGTGCAGGCGCGGTCCAGCCCGTCCGCCTTGTCGAGCAGGGTGAGGCAGGTCTCGGTCACGCTCGAGATGCCGTTCGGGTGGAAGTCGCTGAAGGCCGGCAGGGTCTGCACCAGCCGGGACATCATGGCGAGCTCGGCATCCGACATCATGCGGTCGGAGGCCGCCATCAGCACCATGGCGCAGACCAGTGCCTCCTGCGGATTGAAACGGGTATTGGGCATGGGGCCTCGCTTTCCCCGGGGTGGTCGCCCGGCCGGCGGGCGGCGTCAACCTCCCGGCCTGTCACCCTTCTGCCAGGAAGCCGCGGGTCTCCGCCACCGCCTCGGCGAGGCCGCATCGACGCAGCGGCACGCCCTCCGGCAGGCCGGCCAGCAAACGGCTCGGGCAGGAGCGGTCGAGCAGGACGAAGACGCCGCGGTCATCCGCCCGGCGGATGAGGCGGCCGAAGGCCTGGCGCAGCCGGTGGCGGGCCAGCGCGTCGTCATAGCCCTTGGGGTCGCCGCCGGAGAGGTGGATGCGCCGCTCCCGGTGCAGGATGGAGGGACGCGGCCAGGGCACCCGGTCGAAGACCAGCAGGCGGAGCGAGCGGCCGGGGACGTCGACGCCGTCGCGCATGGCATCCGTCCCGAGCAGGCAGGCATCCTCCTCGGCGCGGAAGACATCGACCAGGGTGGCGTTGTCCATCGCGTCCATGTGCTGGGCATAGAGCGGGATGCCCGCCGCCTCGAGCTTAGGGGCCATGTGGCGGAAGCCATCGCGCAGCCGGCGGATGGCGGTGAATAGGCCTAAGCCCCCGCCGCCCGCCGCCAGGAACAGCGCCCCCATCGCCGCCGAGACCTGGGAGGGGCGGGTCTTGTCCACATCCGTCACCACGAAGGCGCGGGTGCGGGCGGCGTAGTCGAAGGGCGAGGGGAAGGCGGCGCGGATGGCCGGCGTCGCCAGGTGGCTGGCGCCGGTGCGGGCCTCGGCGGCGATCCAGTCGGCCTCCTGGTCGCCCGCCTGGCCGGCGTCGCGGAGCGTGGCCGAGGTGACCAGCATCCCATGCGCCGGGGCGGCGACGGTGAGGGCGAAGGGCGTCGTCGGGTCGAGCCAGTGGCGGTGCAGGCCGGCATCCACGTCCCGCCCCTCGCGGCGGGTCAGCGCCAGCCAGTCGACGAAGGCGCGGCGCTCGCCGAGGGAGGGCGGCGACTCGCGCAGCGCCCGGAGCATGCCCTGCCAGGCGGCGAGCGGCATCAGGGCGCGGCGCTCGATCCCCTTGGCGGCGGTCTCGTAGCGGATGCGGTCGGCGGTCTCCAGCTCCTCCACCTCGTCCTCGAGCCGGGCCATCAGCTTCTCGCGCAGCCGGGCCAGCGGCTCCTCGATGCGCTTCAGGGCGCGCTCCAGCGCCTCGCCGGCCTCGGGCAGGTCGGTGCCGAGTGGGTGCAGGTCGCACTCGACGTCATAGAGCCCGTCCTCCTCCCGTGCGCGGGCGAGCACCTGGCGGCGGACGGCGCGGAGGAAGGTCTCGGTCGGGTTGGATTGCCGTTCGGCGGCGGCCTCGGAGGCGGGCTCCCGCGGCTCCTCGGAGAGGCGGGTTACCCAGCCGAGGCCGGGCAGGGCACGGGCGGCGTGGAGGGCGGCCTCCATCGGCGGCAGCAGGTCGGGCAGGTCGCCGGCCAGCTCCTCGATCCGCCGCCGGAGGCCACGGGCGCGGCTGCGGCCGCCCTCGGCGCCGAGCAGCCAGCGGCGCAGCTCCGCCGTCTCGCCGCCGCAGAGCGCCGCGGAGAAGGCGGCGTCGGCGGCATCGAACAGGTGGTGTCCCTCATCGAAGACGTAGCGGAGGGGCTTGGCATCCTCCGCCCCGCCCTGCGCCGCCTGGACCATCACCAGCGCATGGTTGGCGATGACGAGCGTTGCCGTGCGGGCGCGGCGGATGGAGTGCTCGACATAGCACTGCTTGTAGCGCGGGCAGGCGGACCGGATGCACTCGCCCCGGCGGTCAGCCAGCGGCCAGATGCTGGCGGGGCCGTGCAGCTCCGCCACCCAGCCCGGGAAGTCGCCGGCCATCAGGTCACCGTCGCGCGTCGCCAGCGCCCAGCGGGCGACGAGCGCCAGCGGCACGGCCATGTCGGGATGGGTCGCCTGGCCCAGCATCTCATCGAGGTTCAGCAGGCAGAGGTAGTTCTCGCGGCCCTTGCGGACGACGACGCGGCGGCGGCGCTCCTCCGGCTCCGGGTAGAGGCGGCCGAGCTCCTGGTCGATCTGGCGCTGGAGGTTGCGGGTGAAGGTGGAAATCCAGACCGGCGCGCCGTTCCGCTCCGCCCAGAGGCTGGCCGGGGCAATGTAGCCGAGGGTCTTGCCCGTGCCGGTGCCCGCCTCGGCGAGGACGACATGCGGGGTGCCGCGATCCTCGCGCGGGGCGAAGGCACCGCTGGCGGCGGAGGCGTAGTCGGCCTGCTGCGGCCGCTGCTCGGAGCTCTCGCCGAGGATCTGGGCGAGGCGGGTGCGCGCCTCGCCGGGCAAGACCTCGAAGCTGCCGGGGGGCTGGGCGGGGCCAGGGTCTTCCCAGTCGGGCAGGCGGCGCCAGACCTTGTAGGGGTCGAGCGAGGGCTTCTCCTGGTCGGCACCGAGCGCGGCGAGGACCGAATCGGCCCAGCTCCAGCCGGCGATCTTCTTCATCTGGGCGGCAAGGATGGCGGCGTCGCGGTTCAGCGGCAGGTGGCGGCCGGCGGCGAGGTGGCGCAGCAGGATGGTCGCCATCTCCGGCAGCTGGGCGGCAGCGGCCGCGTCATCCGCCGGCAGGGCGAGGTCGAGCGCCATGGCGAGGCCGCGCGGCGTCGGCGCCGCCGGGCGGGCCGGCATGCAGAAGGCGAAGAGCTCCAGCAGGTCGAAGGTCGCGTCGAAGCGCGGCAGGTCGAGTCGGCGGGCCGCGGCGGGCGCATGGACCAGCAGCGGCGCGGCGCCGCCCAGCGCCTCGGCAAGGCCGGAGGCAGGCACCGTCAGCAACTCGCCATCCGGGGTGAGGAGCGTGGCGCGGCCGAGCCCGGCGATGAGGGCCGGGGCATCGGGCAGGAGAAGGCGCGGGGGCTGGGGCATATGTTCGCGCTTTACCCCAGAACCCGCGCCGGGTCTTCAGGACTCCCCACAAAACCGCTGCGCGGCCTTGCGGAGGATGGTTCAGGCGGCGACGTCGCCGGGCACGCCGAAGGCCTTCGGGTAGCCGAAAAGCCCTACCTGGCCGCCGGTGTGGAGGAAGACGACGTTCTGGTCCTTGGTGAAGTGCCCCTTGCCGATCAGGTCGATCAGCCCGGCCATGCCCTTCCCCGAATAGACCGGGTCGAGGAGGATGCCCTCCTTCTGCGCCACCAGCTTCACCGCCTCGACCATGCCCTCGGTCGGGATGCCGTAGCCCTGACCGACATAGTCGCAATTGGCGACGACATGCTCGGGCTTGATGATCCCTGGCAGGCCGAGATGGGCGGCGGTGCGCTCAGCCAATGCCAGGACGTTCGCCTCCTGCTTCGGCTTCGGTGCGCGGACACCGATGCCGAGCACGGGGATGCCGCTGTTCAGCGCGACGAGGCCGGCGACCAGCCCCGCCTGGGTGCCGGCCGAGCCGGTGGCGTGGACGAGGTGGTCGATGCGCAGCCCCATCTCCGCCGCCTGGGCCACCAGCTCCAGCGCCGCGTTGACATAGCCGAGCGCCCCGACCGGGTTGGAGCCGCCGCCCGGGATGACATAGGGCCGCCGCCCCTTGGCGCGGAGGTCGGCGGCGACGGCTTCCATCTCCGCCTGCATGTCGGCGCCGCCGGGGCGGCGGGCGACCTGGGCGCCGTGGAGCTTGTCCATCAGCACGTTGCCGGACTGGGTATAGGCCGGGTCGGTGGAGCCGGTGCGGTCCTCGAGCAGGATCAGGCAGTCGAGGCCGAGCTTGGCCGCCGCGGCGGCGGTCTGGCGGGCATGGTTCGACTGGGTGGCACCCTGGGTGATGAGGATGTCGGCGTTCTGTGCCTGAGCCTCGGCGCAGAGATATTCCAGCTTCCGCGTCTTGTTGCCGCCGGTGGAGAGGCCGGTGCAGTCGTCCCGCTTGATCCAGAGCCGCGGGCCGCCGAGGTGGCGGGAGAGCGCCTCCATCGGCTCCAGCGGCGTCGGCAGGTGGCCGAGACGGATGCGCGGGAAGCGGGCGAGGTTCATGCGGGACGAGTCCTTGCTTGGCCGTGTCCCGCCGAGGCTAGAGCGGTCCACCCGTGGCGTACACGGGTGAACCGCACCGGGTCAGGCCCGAAGGCGGAGCCGCTCCGCAATCTGCACCGCGTTCAGCGCCGCGCCCTTCAGCAGCTGGTCGCCGCAGAGGAAGAGGTCGAGGCCGTGATCGCCGAAGACCGGGTTGGCCCGGATGCGGCCGGCCTCGACATCGTCCTGGCCCGTCGCGGTGATCGGCATCGGGTAGAGCTGGGCGGCGGGGTCATCCACCACCTTCACCCCCGGCGCTTGGGCGAGCACGGCGCGGGCGGCCTCCGGCGTCACCGGCCGCTCGGTCTCGATCGTCACCGCCTCGGCATGGACGCGGAAGGTCGGGATGCGGACGGCGGTGCAGGAGATCAGCAGGTCCGGCAGGCCCATGATCTTCCGGCTCTCCCAGGCGACCTTCATCTCCTCGCGCGTGTAGGCGTTGGGCTGGAAGCTGTCGATCTGGGGGATGACGTTGAAGGCGAGGGGATGGGCGAAGACCTCATGCCCGGCCGGGCCGCCCTCCAGCAGCACCCGGCGCGTCTCCCGCTCCAGCTCCGCCATGCCCTCGGCGCCGGCGCCGCTGGCCGCTTGATAGGTGGAGACGATGACGCGCCTAAGGCCGAAGGCCCGGCGCAGCGGCTCCAGCGCCACCACCAGGATGGCGGTGGTGCAGTTGGGGTTGGCGACCAGCCGGTGGTTGCCGATGGCCGCGGCATTCACCTCCGGCACCACCAGCGGCACGTCCTGCTCCAGCCGAAGGGCGGACGAATTGTCCACCACCGCGACCCCGGCCTCGGCCAGAGCCCGGGCATGGGCCTTGGCGAAGTCGCCGGAGACGGCGAGCAGGGCGAGGTCCAGGCTGCGGGCGGCCTCCAGGCTGTAGGTCTCGATCGTGACCTCGCCGAAGGGGGTTTTCTGTTTGGTGCCGGCGCTGCGAGTGGAGGCGAAGAGGCGCAGCTCCGTCACGGGGAAGCGCCGCTTGGCCAGCACCTCCACCAATTCCTTGCCGACCGCGCCCGTGGCTCCGATCACGCCAACCCGCATGGCACCTTTCACTCCTGTGCAACCTTGCCCGCTTAGCGCAGGGGAGTTGCCAATTCTACAAGGACTTGGCCCCGCCGGGTGCCGGTCTGCCATGCATGGGGAGCAGTGTCCTGCGTTGACCGCATCGCCGCCCCCTGCCATCTGCCCTGCATGAGCGCCGATCCATCCCTCCGCACCGTCAAGGCCTGGCCCTTCGAGGAAGCCGCCAAGGTCGCCGACCGGCTGGCCGCGGCGCCGAAACCGGCGGGCGCCCTCTTCGAAACGGGCTACGGACCCTCCGGCCTGCCGCATATCGGCACCTTCGGCGAGGTGGCGCGGACCACCTGGGTGCGGCGCGCCTTCGAGCAGATGACCGGCCTGCCGGCGCGGCTGCTGGCCTTCTCGGACGACATGGATGCGCTCAGGAAGGTGCCGGACAACGTGCCGAACAAGGAGATGCTCGCCGGGCATCTCGGCCGGCCGCTGACCGCCATCCCGGACCCCTTCGGCACGCATGCGAGCTTCGGGGCGCACAACAATGCCCGGTTGCAGGCCTTCCTCGACACATTCGGCTTCGACTACGAATTCGCCTCCTCCACCGACTATTACCGCGGCGGGCGCTTCGATGCCGCCCTGCTGCGCATGGCGGAGCGGCATGAGGAGGTGAGGGGTGTGATCCTGCCGACCCTCGGCCCGGACCGGCGCGCCACCTATTCGCCCTTCCTGCCCATCCATCCCGAGACCGGCATGGTCATGCAGGTGCCGATGGAGGAGGTCCGCCCCGCCGAGGACCTACTGGTCTGGATCGACCCGGCCACCAGCAAGCGGCACGGCACCCGCATCACCGGCGGGCATTGCAAGGCGCAGTGGAAGGCCGACTGGGCGCTGCGCTGGTACGCGCTCGGCGTCGATTACGAGATGTCGGGCAAGGACCTGATCGACAGCGTCCGCCTTTCCGGCCAGATCTGCCGCATCCTCGGCGGGCAGCCCCCGGCCGGCTTCACCTATGAGCTCTTCCTCGACGAGAATGGCGGGAAGATCAGCAAGTCGAAGGGCAACGGCCTGACCATCGACGAATGGCTGCGCTATGCCCCGCCGGAGAGCCTGGCGCAGTTCATGTACGGGCAGCCGCAGCGGGCGAAGCGGCTCTATTTCGACGTCATCCCCCGCGCGGTGGACGACTACCTCGCCAACCTGGAGAAGCTGAAGGCGGCGCCGGAAGGTACGAACCCGGCCTGGCACATCCACAACGGCAGCAGCAACGATCCCGGCTCGCCGATCTCCTTCGCCATGCTGCTGAACCTCGCCAGCGTGGTGAATGCGGAGGGGCCGGAAATCCTCTGGGGCTTCATCGGCAAGTATGCGCCAGGGGTGACGGCCGAAAGCCACCCGATGCTGGCGCGGCTGGCCGAGCATGCCGTCGCCTATTACCGGGACTTCGTCGCGCCGCAGAAGCGCCACCGGGCGCCGAGCGCGGTGGAGCGTGGCGCGCTCGAGGACCTGCTCGGCGCGCTCCGCGCCCTGCCGGCCGGGAGCGATGCAGAGGCGATCCAGGCGCTGCTCTACGAGGTCGGCAAGCGGCACGCATTCGCCAGCCTGCGCGACTGGTTCTCCTGCCTCTACCAGGTGCTGCTCGGGCAGCAGGAGGGGCCGCGCTTCGGCGGCTTCGTCGCCCTCTACGGCATCCCGGGCACGATCGGGTTGATCGAGTCGGCGCTGGCGAGGGAGGCTGCGGCCTAGTGTCACCGATGCTGGCCTGGTTGCGCCGGCATGGGGCGACGGTGTTCGGCCTCGTGCTGCTCGTCGGCGCGCTCTATGTCGTGCAGAAGGAGTTCCGTGGCCTCTCGGTCGCGGAAATCCGCGAGGCGATGGGCAAGCTCACCACGGGCGCGCTTTGGATGGCGGGCGGGCTCACCGTCGTCGCCTATCTGGTGCTGGCGGCCTATGACAAGCTCGGCTCCGCCTATGCAGGGCGGCCGGTGTCCTGGCCGAAATCCCTGCTCGCTTCCTTCTGCGGCTATTCCCTGGCGCACAACCTTGGCTTCGCCGCGGTGTCGGGGGCGGCGGTGCGCTACCGGCTCTACTCCGCCTGGGGGCTGAGCCCGCTCGAGATCGCCAAGGTGGTGGGCTTCACCAGCCTCACCTTCGGCCTCGGCGGCATGGCGCTCGGCGGCCTCGTGCTGATGTTCGAGCCGGAGGTGGTGCCCTTCTTCGGCAGCACGCTGCCGCGCTGGGCGCTGCAGGCGCTGGCGCTGCCGCTCTGGGGCATCGTCGCCACCTATGTGGTGCTGAGCCGCTTCCGGCGGCATGTGCGCATCCTCAAATACGAGATCGACCTGCCGAGCCCGCGCATGGCGCTCATGCAGACCGCGCTTGCCACCGTCGACGTGGCGATGACGGCGGCGATCTTCTACACGCTGCTGCCGCCAGCGGAGGGGCTGACCTTCCTCCGCTTCGTCGGCATCTACCTCGCCTCCTACGCGGTCGGCATCGCGGCCAGCGTGCCGGGGGGGCTCGGCGTCTTCGACGGCGCCATCCTGCTCGGGCTGCAGCCCTACATGCCGGCGCCGGAGGTGGTGGGGGCGCTGCTGGTCTTCCGGCTCTACTACTACATCATCCCCCTCTTCATCGCCGGCGGGCTCTTCGTCTCCTTCGAGCTTGGCCAGCGGCGCGGGGTGCTGCAGCGGCTCTCCGCCTTCGGGCGGGGGACGGATGCGATGGAGGTGCCGGCCATCGCCTCGCTCGTCGCGCTGGCGGGGGCGCTGCTGGTCTTCCTCGGGGCGCTGCCGACCAAGGGTACGATCCTCGAGGAATGGGCGGGGCACGTGGCCGCGCTGGCCTCGCACTTCGCCTGTTCCGTGGTAGGGTCGCTGCTGCTGGTGATGGCCTATGGGCTGCTGCGGCGGCTGACCATCGCCTGGGGCTTCACCCTCTTCCTGCTGGCGAATGGCGCCGGGATTGCCTGGCTCAGGGGCGAGGCCTGGTGGCTCTGGGGCGCCTTCCTGCTGCTCGGCGTGCTGGTGGCGGCGCTGCGCCCGGCCTTCTACCGCGACAGCCGGCTGGCGCGGGAGCCGCTCTCGCCCCAGGCGCTGGTGCCGCTGCTGGCCGTCGCGGCCTCCGGCCTCACCCTCGCGCTCATCGCCTATGGCGGGAGGGTGGCCGACGAGAGCTGGTGGACGGTGGCGATGTCGCCCCTTGCGCCGGACAGCCTGCGCTTCACCGTGGGGCTGACGGGCGTGCTGCTGCTGTTCGCCATGGTGCGGCTGCTGCGGCCGGCGCGCTTCCGGCCGCTGGACTGGGAGCCGGGGGTGCGGTCGCGGCTGGCCTCGCTCGGCGCCCTGGCGCCGGCCGAGGCGGATGGCGCCGTCTTCGGCGAGGCGGAGCGGGCGGGCTTCGCCTTCCTCAAGCGGGAGGGCGTTTGGCTCGCGCTCGGCGACCCGGCGGGGGACCGGCGGGATGCGATCTCCGCCATCTGGCGCTTCCGCGACCTGTGCGAGCGCGCGGGGGTCGACCCCGCCTTCTGGCGCGTCGGGTCCGATCTGCTGCGGGTCTATGGCGACATCGGCCTGGTTGCCGTCCCGCTCGGCGAGGGGCCGCGCTACCTGGCGCTGCGGGCGGAGCGGGACCTGGCGGCGCTCAAGGAGCTGCTGCCGCGCGAGGCGTGAGCCCTACTGGCTGCTCCAGACGATCCGGTGCATCCAGTTCAGCTCGGCGAGGTCGAAGGTGTAGTCCGGGTGCGCCGGGTTGAGGCTGCGCAGGTCGACGCGCCGGGCGGATTGGCGCTTCAGCTCCTTCGCCATGACCTCGCCCTTCTGGGTGCGGACCACCACGCGGTCGCCGCGGCGGATCGGGGCGCCGGGGGAGACGATGACCATGTCCCCGTCGCGGAAGACCGGCTCCATGCTCTCGCCGGAGATCTCCAGCGCATAGGCATGCGGGTCGCCGATATCAGGCAGGCCGATCTCGTCCCAGCCGCCGCCGACGGGGAAGCCGCCATCGTCGAAATAGCCCTCGCCGCCGGCCTGGGCGAGGCCGATCAGCGGGATGCGCCGGCCGAGCACGCCGCGGGCACGGGGCAGGGCGGCCATGCCGGTGACGAGGGCGGCGAACTCCGCCATGCCGGTGCCGGTGGCGGCGAGGACCTTGGCCAGGCTTTCGGTGGAGGGCCAGCGGGCGCGCCCATCGGCGCCGATGCGCTTCGACGGGTTGAAGGCGGTGGCGTCGAGCCCAGCCTTGCGGGCGAGGCCGGAGGCGGAGAGCCCGTTCTCGGCGGCCAGCGCATCGAGCGCGCGCCAGATCTCCTCATGCGTCACGGCACGGCCTCGGCCCAGGCGCCGGGTATGGCGCGCCAGATATGGGGTTCCTCATGGGCATAACATCCTAGGTCTTGGGACTAAGATCAATAGGCGAATTTTCCTTTCTTTCCCTTGCGATCCGGCCGGGGCTAGCTTTATGTTCTCGAAATGTTCCAGCAGGGACAGAGAGGAAAATCCCCGATGCCGAGCCCCCAGCCCAGCCGCGCCCCTAGCCGCCTCGCCGAGACGCGCGACCAGCCCTTCCACAGCGTGGAGGAGGCCTGGTTCTGGACAATGGCCGCGCTGATCGCCCGCCGCGACGGCGCCCGCATCGTCTCCGGTGCCGGCCTCGTCGCTCGGCCCTGCGAGCCGGACGACGTGATCCGCTGCCTCGACCGGCTCTACCGCCAGCGCAGGATCGACCTCCAGCATGCCCGCATCATGCGCCTCTGGGGCGAGCGGGGCGAGGCGCCCGACCCGCGCTCGCCGCGCGAGGCGGGCGACTGGCGGCTCTGGAGCGAAGCGATGCGCCGGCTCGACTGGCCGCTCAGGGTGAAGGGCATCGTCACCGGGCCGCTGCCGTTGGCGAAACCGGCGGATATCCTCGGCTTTCCGGGGCCAGGGCGCGTGATGCGCGCGGCGCATCGGCGCGGGGCGGCGCAGCAGGTCTTCATCGTCTTCGGCGACGGGGCGGACCAGCCCTGGCTGCGCCTGCTGCGGCCGGGCTTCCGCCACTGCTTCGCCGCGATCGCCGATGAGGCGGGCTGGACCGTGCTCGACCCGCTGACCGGGCGGCTGGTGGTCTCGCGGCTCGGCGTGCCGCTCGGCTTCGACCTGCCGGGCTTCTACCGGCGGGCCGGGCTGCTGGTGCTCGGTCCCTTCCTGCCGGGCGAGCCGCGGGCGCGGCGCCTGCCGCCGCTCGAGCCCGTCTCCTGCGTGGCATTGTGCTGGGCGGTGCTGGGGGATGCGGCGCCCTTCGCGGTGACGCCGTTCGGCTTGTTTCTATTAATTAACAAAATGTACGTTATTAGGAAAAATGTCTTGACTGACCAGCCCCCATTGAGTGATCCGGGTGGAATTTTAGTGGGCCATCGCAGCCACGCCTGCTCCTGAGCCGATCTGCGACCTGGCCAGTGGCACCGTCCCCGGGGCAGGCGGACGATAGCCGAGCGATGAGTGGGGCCGGATTTGGTTGTAGTGCTGGCGCCAGCCCTCGATGAGCACCTGCGCCTCCAGAAGCGTGTTGAACACCTCGCCGTTCAGCAGTTCGTCCCGCAGCTTGCCGTTGAAGGATTCGACATACCCGTTCTCCCAAGGGCTCGCCTTCTCGATGTAGGCGGTCCTGGCGCCCACGCTCTCAATCCAGCCCTTTACTGCCTCGGCCACGAACTCCGGCCCCTGGTCCGAGCGGATATGCGCTGGCGCTGTCAAGCGACACCCAGCTTTACGAGGTAAGGCGACACCCAGGTTTACGAGGCCG